>CAYMGX010000066.1:5011-22163 GCA_964390065.1 uncultured Fibrobacter sp.
CAGCCTTTTTAACAGCCTTTTTAACAGCCTTTTTGGTTGCTTTTTTCGCAGGCTTTTTCGCAGGTCCGCCTTTGCTTTCATTAATAATACGATATGTCTGTGATATTGACAGATCGTATTTCTTTGCTAATGCGGTACCTGATACACCAGCATTGTACGCCTTGATAATCTCTTCGTCTCTCTCTTTATGCTTGTCAGCAACCGGAGCGATACCGAACTTTGTGCGCAACTGATGAACGGCCTGACGTGTGATGCCAAACAATTTACCAATTGCGTCATCTGTTTTGTACTTTTTCTGCAGTTTTTCCAACTGAGCTTTACTAATCTTTGCCATTATCTTCTCCTTTCTAAGAGAATAAAATGCAACATCGCGATTGTTGTTGTTGTATATTAGTTGATTCTGAATTCCTCAAATACTCTCGCTTAGTATACATCTATTATATCATTCATTTATATAAATGGCAATAAATAAATCAACAAAAACATTGTAATTTATCAGTTTCAGTTACTGCTATGTAAACAGTGGTCTTTTTTTTAATCGGCGATTGACCGATATCAATCGCTTGATAAATAACGAAATACACACTTGCAAACCAACCAAAAATGCTGTACTCTCCTTGTGTATATTAAACCGTTTAAAAGTGTTTACATTTATATAAAAGTATGCTTATTCTCTTAATTGCCGTGAAGCTTTTACTTCCACTACATCATACATCATGGTAATAAATTAATATATGTATTTCGGTAAACCAATATCTTATTTAATATTTAACAAAAAAACGGCAAAAACTGATCGATTATTAAAAAATCGGATTTAAAAAGCCTGAATCAGGATTTATTCCGGATACCATAGGCTTTGTCAAATGGGAAAGCTATAAGAGATACAGGGCTGAAAATGACCAGTGCCAGCTGGTTTTATCGTTCTGTTGATAAAAAGGTGTCAATTGTCAGGAAAAAGAGTGAGGTAGTTCCCGGCTGTGAAAAAAGACTATGATGTGTCAATCGGGTGTATACTTTATTTGGAAGCCAGTCGACTTTTCAGGGTAAACATATTTCTTAACAAAGTTAAATATGAAACGTAAATACGGAAACGTAATTTCAGGTTTGATTGGTTATGGTAACACAGAGGTATGGTAATCAATTGCTTGCAGATAATAAAATAGTGACAAAACTATCTGAAGCGATAGAATAAAAAGATTCCCTGAAAATTTTACATTATATTTTTACAATATATATTTAACTGGTGGTTGCTATCTTTTTAACCTTTTGACTTTTAAGGCTTGTTTACATTTTCCGGTAATTACTTTAAGAAGTGCCGGTTTTCAATTAACATTATACAGGAGTTCCCAATGAAACGGTTGACCTTCAAAGCTCTTAGTGCAGTATCCCTTAGTGCACTTCTTGTGTTAAATCTGCAATGTGGTGGAATGAATAAAAAGAAACTCGCCGATGTTGAAAACCGCATTAAAGCTCTTACCGCGAAAGGGGTTCCTGATTCAGTAATTGTTGATACAAAACTCTATATCGTGAATTACACCACTGCAAAAAAACTTTACAAATCGAATGATGCTGCAAAATATGCCGATTCAATTATGATTGGTATTGAAAAGGCTGAGAAATGGTATAGTGATTTTATTGCAGCAAATAAAGCAAACATACTCAATTCAATAACTTCATTCAATGCAGAGAAAACAAAACTTACCGGACTGCAATTAAGAGCTGCTGACAGTATCGGGACGATAATTGATTCGCTTGTCAAGCGTGATCTTATTGTTGATGCACAGGATAAAGTTAAAGAGGCTCTTGCAGTACTTCCATCAATTATGAAAGATCAGCAGAAGGCATCAAAGATCAAGCCGTTACTTACAGGTGCATGGAAAGATGTTCATAAAGTCGTTGATCCTGAAACAAGCCAAAATTACACTGAAACGTCTGTATATACGTTCAAAGGTGATGGATCATTTCAGGGGTCTGAATCTCGCAAAGGTCAATCAACACCCTTTATGAAAGAGGACTGGGAGTTTCTGTCAACGGGAACATTTGACCTTAAAGGTGATACAATATGCCTTTTTGTTACACGTGAAAAATGTACACGTCAGATATTTACCCACCTTGATTCAAAAACTAACAAATGGATCGAGAAGCCGGGCGCACTCTACGATTCAACAATCACAAACAATGGAAAAGACAAGTACATTCCCTATGAGTATTTCAAAGCGAATTTCAAAAAATCAAAGTAACGACATATCGCGACCAAGTATGTATGGCAGGGACAGGTCGCGACCTGCCCCTGTATATTTTGTTGATAATGTTCAGAACAAAGGCGCATCGTATGCGTCTTTTTTTTATGGGTATCCGGGGACGTATGTCATACGTAATGTTGTATGTAGGGAACAATGTCGCGACCTGTCCCTACATGTAATTTTGGTCGTATAAAGGAATAATCATGAGTGGACAGAATACCATTGAGTCAATCATTGAAACGGTAAAAACATTTCCGGAAAATCCGGGTGTCTACATAATGAAAGACAGTCATGATACCCCTATTTATATCGGAAAGGCGATCAATCTGCGCAGCAGGGTTAAATCATATTTTCTTGATTCTCATGATAACCGGGCACAGATACCGATCATGCTTCAGAAACTTGATCATATTGAGTGGATTGCAACCAATAACGAGACGGAAGCCCTGATCCTTGAAGCGAATCTGATACGGACACATAAGCCGAAGTATAACATTGAATTACGGGATGATAAACATTTTCCGTATCTTAAAGTAACACTGTATGAGCCGTTTCCCCGTCTTCTGATTGTCCGCCGTCTTGACAAAGATGATGCACGTTTTTTTGGCCCGTATACCGATGTCCGCGCAATGAGACGCCTGGTCATGTATGCGAAATCAATTTTTAAACTGCGTGACTGTAATCGTCAATTACCACTTGCAAAGCCGGTCCGGCCATGTATAAACTACAATATGAAAATCTGTTCCGGAGCATGTGCTGATAAAATAACAAAAGAGGAGTACCGGGCAAATGTTGTTAATCTCATGCGTTTTCTAAGCGGCAGGCGTACAGACCTTATTACCGAGCTCGAGTCCCTGATGCAGCAGGCTGCATTAGAGTATAAATTTGAAAAGGCAGCAGAATACCGCGATCAGATACGTCTTATCCGTGAAGCATCAAAGCTGCAGCAGGTTGATTTGAAACTAACCGACCTTGATTGCGATGTATTCGGGATTGCGAGCGGCGACAGAAACATCTGTCTGTGCCTGATGCACTTTGTGGATGGGCTTCTGATATCAACCCGCCACTTTCTTTTTAAACGTCAGACATGGGACTTTACAGAATCGAATCATGATCATATTTTCCTGCAGCATTATTCATCAATAGATTCTGATCCGCCGAAGGAAATTCTGCTTCCTGAAACATCGGATTTCAATACCGAATTACTAAAGGATTGGCTTGAACATAATTTTCAGAAGAAGGTTGAGCTGCTTGTTCCTCAAAAAGGGCTGAAAAAAAATCTTGTACAAATGGCCGAAAAAAATGCGAATCTCTACATGCTTCAACGTAACCCCCCGGATGCATCAGAGGATGTCGCTGATTTACAAAAAGTATTGCAGTTACCGGAACTGCCATCAACAATAGAAGCGTTCGATATATCAAACCTTGGCGAATCATTTGCAGTTGCAGGAATGGTACAGTTTAAAGATGGTCAGCCAAATAAGTCAGCGTATCGTCACTATAAAATGAAATACACTGAGGGTCAGAATGATTTTGCAATGATGATGGAAGTGGTTACGCGGCGACTCCGGCGCTTGCGGGATGAAAACGAACCGTTTCCTGATCTGCTGCTTATTGATGGCGGACCGGGGCAGCTTAATGCCGCCCGTGATGCACTGACACTTTTTGAGCATCCCCCGCTTATTGCATCCCTCGCAAAAAAAGAGGAGATACTCTATTCGCCATGCTGTGATGAGCCCGTACGGTTGCCGCAAACGCATCCTGCAAGGAAGCTTGTGGAACGTATTCGGGATGAAGTACACCGGTATTCTGTGACCTTTCATCGCAGGATACGGGGTAAACAATTTAAGGCATCGGCGCTTGAAACGATTGATGGTATCGGAAAAAAGCGCGCTGAAGAGCTGTTGATTCATTTTGGTTCGTTGCAGAGAATTAAAGCTGCATCTGTTGAAGAGATCAGGGCTGTTTTAAAAACCAGCATTGATAAAACGGAACGAATTGTTGAGGAGATCCGGAAATTGGGCCTCACCCCCCCGGCCCCCTCTGGTCCTTCGACCACTTCGATGCGTCGTCCGCAGGCGGCAGAGGGGGTTGGGGGGTGAGGCGTTATTTTGTTCATACATGAATCGCCCAGCCTTCAACAAGACGCGCTGCTTCCATGATACCCTCGGAAAGCGTCGGGTGTGCATGGATCATAGTTGCGATATCTGCAGGGAGCAGGTTGTTTACTTTCGCAAGTGTCAACTGATGTATGAGCTCGGTTGCATCGGCACCTGCGATATGTGCTCCGAGAATCTGGTGAGAGTCTTCACTGTAGATAATCTTGATAAAACCCTCATATTTATTAATTGCAACTGATTTGCCGACTGCCTTGTATGGTAACGAGACAGCCTTGTAAGCATATCCTTTTTGTCTGCATTGTGATTCTGTCAATCCAACGCTTGCAATCTGAGGTTCGCAATACACACAACCGGGAATAAGCTGCGTATTGATTCGCGGATGTGTTTCAAATTGCGCTATGTGTTCTGCAGCGATTTCACCCTCTTTTGATGCAACATGTGCAAGGAGCGGTGTCTTTACAATATCACCAATTGCGTAAACACCTTTGATATTTGTTTCGCAGTAATCGCCGGTAACAACATACCCGTTTTCCATCGTAACGCCGATCTCCTCAAGTCCGATAGCATCAGTATTTGGCGTACGGCCGACAACAGAGAGTACTCTGTCAACGGTACAGGTAAACTGACCCTGTTCGCTGTTTTCAAGAGTGACCTCCGCACCGGATACGAGTTTACTCAGTGAGAGCGCTTTCGTTGACAGGTAAATTTTAATGCCGCGTTTGACAAATGATTTGCGCAGAAACTCTGATGACTCATGGTCCTCAAGCGGTAATATCCGGTCCATCATTTCGACGAGGTGTACTTCAACGCCAAACGAGTTCATGATATACGCAAATTCGACTCCAATTGCCCCTGCCCCCAGAATAAACATCGATTTTGGAAGCGTCTGCTGCATAAGTGCACCCGTTGATGACAGCACGACGGATTCATCAAAGGTAAATCCGGGTATCTCCCGTGGCCGTGAACCGGTTGCACAGATAATTGACTTCGCAGTAATGTGTTTGTCATTGTCGACAGATACCTCAACAGGTGAAACAAATTTCGCGGTACCATAGATGACTGTTACCTGATTCTTTTTGAGCAGATAGGCTACACCTTTTGACAGGGATTCAGCAGTTTTTCTTGATGCCTGAAATACACGGTGGTAATCAAAAGCTGTTTTGTCAACCGATAGACCCATCATTTCAAGCGCTGAAACATTGCGAAAAAGCTCAGCCTGATGAATAAGCGACTTTGACGGAATACAGCCGATGTTAAGACAGACGCCGCCGACTTTGTCTTTTTCAATAACGACTACTTTTTTTCCAAGCTGTGATGCCCTGATTGCAGCAACATACCCGCCGGGGCCGGCACCGATTACTGCAACGTCATAATCATATGTGTTCATACTATCCTTTCTGGGGAAGTGATACGTGACGTGTGACGTGTCACTTCCTAAATAAAAATGGCATTCTGAATTGAATCAGAATGCCAAAAAGAAACATTCAGATGTCTATGTCTTAGCCAACAATTGCTTCTGCTGGACAAACGGCTGCGCATGCGCCGCAATCTGTGCACTTTGATGCATCGATAACATAGATCGGATCACCTTCACTGATTGCTTCTACCGGACATTCCGGAACACATGTTCCGCATCCAAGACATGCATCTGTAATTTTGTGAGCCATTATTACCTCCTTGGTTTCGGGTACAAATGAGGGTCATACTGTTTCAACTACCACACTTTATATGCTGATCGAATATCCCTCAAGTTATCCGAATGTGGCCTCTCAGCAGCAATGGAAATATACATTTTTAATTGCAATTGAGGCAAAAATAAGTGGACCGGATTTCGATTTTTTCCAGGAGCTGTAATGGTAAAGGGTAAGACAAAATCCTGCCGGGGGGAGATTTCCCTTCAGTTCTCACCCGTAGTTGATCTGCGAACAACATCAGATCACTATACATTATATATGTAGTGACATGCTTGAATAAACCCGGTATGGATCGATCAGGTCATCCATTTACGGTCGGATGTTCCACTGACACCCCGTACCGCGAGATCAAAATCATCAGGGTTGCTTGCATACTGCTTTGCGATCTGAAGTGAAATATAATCTTCCTGGTAGAGTCGTAACAATGACTGGTCAAACGATTGCGATCCGTATTGATTGTTTCCTTCGGAAATTGCCTGATGAATAAGATACTGTTTTTCGGGCTGCATGATAAGTTCAGAAATATTTGCATTATTGATAAGGATTTCACTTGCCGGAACGCGGCCATTACCATCTTTTTTCGGTAACAAACGAAGTGAAATGACCGCTACAAGAACATTTGACAGAACGAGACGAATCTGGTCATGTTCATGAGGCGGGAAAAAGGAGATAATTCGTGATATTGTTTCAACCGCATTCATCGTGTGAAGCGTGCTCATTACCAGATGTCCGGTATCAGCCGCACTCATTGCGGTTTCCATTGTCTCGCGGTCTCGTATCTCTCCAAGAAGAATAATATCGGGGTCCTGACGGAAGCTGGCACGTAACGCCTGTGCGAAGTTCTTGGTGTCCTGACCGATTTCCCGTTGGGCGATAATACTTTTTTTGTCTTTGTAGAGAAATTCAATAGGATCTTCAATGGTGACAATATTTGTAGAAGCATTTTTGTTAATATGTTCAATCATGGATGCGAGAAGTGTGGTCTTGCCGCTTCCTGTTGTTCCGGTAACAAGTATAAGCCCCCGTTTATGCATCGAAATATCAAGAATGACATCCGGGAGCCCGAGCTCATGAAAATCGGGTACCTGCGTTTTAATGTGGCGAACTGCCATTGATGCAGTGCCACGTTGACGAAATGCGTTGATACGAAAACGACCGGCCCCTTTGATTCCAACAGCAAAGTCATATTCCTGTGCAATTGAGAATACATTGTACTGCTCTGTGTTCATGAGCGATTTTACAATGTTCTCAGTGTCTTCGGTGGATAAAGGATCTGTTTGAAGTCTGAAAAGATCATCATTAATGCGAAGTACCGGTGGAACACCTGCCCTGATATGCAGATCTGATGCTCCTTTTTCAACCATCAGTTTCAGTAGTGTCTGAATCTGTATCATAATTCAACCAAGTCCCGCTTAAAATGTGTAAGTTCAGTTGCACCTTTTTTGTCAATAACAACCATATCTTCGATACGGACGCCTCCAAAACCGTCAATGTAGATACCCGGTTCAATAGTAACGACACTCTGTTCTATAAGGATGTCATTTGTCTGACTGCTCACCCGTGGCTTCTCATGTATCCGTAATCCTACACCGTGGCCAAGCGCATGGCCGAAATGAGGACCATACCCATGAGCTTCGATTATTTTTCGTGCTGTTGCATCAAGTTCGCATGTTGTCATGCCTGCACGTGCTGCATTACGGCCGGCCGTCTGGGCGTCCTTTACAATTGAGTAGATCTCCCGCTGGCGTGCGGATGCTTTACCGAAGACAAACGTCCTGGTGATATCGCTGCAGAATCCATCAACGGTACACCCGAAATCAATAAGAATCCAGTCACCTTTTTTAAGGGGGATATTTTGAGGATGACCATGCGGGAGTGCGGCACGTGCTCCAAAAAGGACAATGGTATCAAATGATGGTTTCGTGGAACCAAGCTCACTGCAATGTACTTCGAGTCTTCGGGCCAGTTCAATTTCTGTTATCCCCGGTTTTACAGAGTCAAGAAGCTTTTCAAGCGCCTTGTCACCAATTGCCGCTGCTTTTGCCATCTTGTCCAGTTCTCCGGCGGTTTTCTTTATGTACAGGGAGCTGATTGATGATCCCGCGGAGACAAGTTTTTTCTTTTTTAAGGAGCGTTTCAGACTGTTAAAGTTATCAACGGTCAGATAATCAGACTGATATGCGACAACACTCCCTTCAGGAATATACTCATCAAGTGCATCGTACATGCGTTCCCTGAGAATGGTATATTTCCATACGGGATGCTCTTTACAAAACAGGTCAACTGCAGTTTTATACCTGAAATCGGTAAGGATCAGATTGCGCCGCTTTGATAGAAGCAGTGCAGCATTTGATGATGTAAAGCCTGACAAATAGGTAATGTCCGCAGGATCTGACAGTAACAGATGAGAACATCGCAGGTCTTGAAAAAGTTTTTTAGCCTGATCGAGCCGTTCGTTTATCATTTGAACCTTATTTCTTTGGCTTTTTACTCTTTTTTATCCGTACACCACTTAACGGTTTGTCGGTTTCGGCAGATCTCTTTTTATCTTTTGATTGATCCTGCCCGCTGCCGGTATTGTTGCCAAAATTAAAAAATTGACCGGGCTGATTCTGCTGAGACGAAAGATGTGCCCTGATTTCATCATGGCGTTCCTGTAGATTCAGATTTGATGGATCTTTTTCAATCAAACGGGAATAAATCTGCAGCGCAAGCTGATACTGTCCCTGCTGGTAATAGATGTCGGCAAGTGTCGGGGTAAGAACATGGTCGGGAATTGAATAGATCTTGTCCCTGCTATCAATAGTACTCATTCGTGCATTGTTCTCTGGTTCTCCCAGCTGCTCATCATTGACATTTGCTGAAAAAGCCGTATGCATGTCTGATGTGTCAATTTGGTACGAATTTTCCTGATTGTCAAAAATTTCCTGCGGCTCATTATCATCCATGCTATTCTCAGAGTCGCTTATCATGAATCCGTCCGGACTTTGATACTCATCGGAAACATCAAGTTCCTCAACACTCTCCTGATAGCGCTGATTATCCATTGACATACTATCACTATTTTCATTGAACAGTTCATTAAGACGATCCTCAACATCATTGCCCGTGACATTGTCATCACTCTGAATAAGCCCGCTATCCTGTTGTGGTGTTTCACTCCACGATACGGTTTCGGTGATATCATCTATTCCGTTGCTAAACGATGCATCGCCGAAAAAAACATTCTCCGGACCAGATACTTCATCAGACAGGATCTCCTGATCATTATCATCTTCTGTGAAGATATCGTCTAATTTGTCAATAACATCTTCACCGGTCACATTCTGAATATCATTTGATGGCTCAACGAGGACATCCATTTCAGAGATTGACTGTTTATCCCGATCAATTTGAATATCGTCTGACACAAACAGGGAGTCCTGATTCGGTGTCGGATTTTCGATGTCAAGGATCAACGGTTCGTTGTCATTTTGATTAGAATCTGCATGATTCCCGAAGAGTTCAGATCTGTCAATCTGAATAGTCTCATTTTCGAACTCGAATGGATTGACAGATCGATACGGTTTGCTGTTTTCTGATTCCTTATCCTGTGTGGTATCCTTATCACCGGTGGATTGCACATTTTCAATAAAGGAACGGTCAATCTGCATCGTTTCTTCGAATTCTGTGTTGGTAAACGGTGATATATCGGGAGTGTTTTTGTAAGAACCAGGACCGACCTGGTCGATATTAAGAAAAGGTTCCTTTTCCAGTGCTTCAATTCGTTCGCTGACATCATTACCGCTAACCTGATCTTCCGGTTCTTCAATGAGTGCATCCTGTAAATTTTCAGTCATGCTGTCAAGTCGATCACGAATGTCATCACCGGTGACCATCCTGTCATCAGTGTCCTGAGCCGGAATGGATATGTCGGTATCAAAACTGCTGGATATCTTGTTGTAAAGTGACTGGTCAGCCTTATCCTCATCACCAAGAAGCATGTCCATGTGATTTGAGAAATCTGCACCAGTCAGTGTATCCTCTTCCGGCGATACAGCCGGTTCATTGTCAAAAAAGGAATTGCCGGTCTGACCGGAAATTGTTTCTGAAGAAAACGGCATTGATGTATCATCAGGGATTGTTGTATCAAGAATAAGGCTGTTATCAGACGATTCATTGGATGGTTGCAGTTCAGGTGTGATATCCTGTATAAAAGAGTTTTCATCGTTGTCCATCCCTGATTGTCTTTCATCAGAGAGGAGATCCAGTTCATTATTGTCAAGGTTTATGACATTACTGAAACTGTTGGTACTCTGTAAATCAGGCTGAATGTCATCACTACTGAGCAGTGAATCCATGTGTGACGCAAAATCATCACCGCTTACCGTGTCGTTACTTTGGGCTGCCGGTTCTTCATCACTCATTGATAAAAGATCCTGCTGGATATCGCCCGACGTGTCAGTGTTCATAAAAAGGTTGTTATCACCGCCTGTAAGTGCATCGAGGCGATCGGCGAAATCATTGCCGGAGATACTTTCGTCTTCACCGGTATTCCCGGTAAAAGAATGACTGAAATCAGGCTGCATAGCATCGTTTTGAGGACTATCCGAAGGTATCAGCTGCTCAAGATGGTTCTGAAGATCATCACCGGTAAGCAGTTCGGGATTGCTGCTGTCTTCAATGTCAAGTGATGGCACTATGGGCTGGTCAGAATGCTCAAGGGAGTCGTCACCAAAGAGTGATTCGATATGATCCCTGACTTCATCACCTGATAGCTCATCGTTTTCTGAAGTAAGGTTGATGGAACCTTCGTCCGGCGGTTGAACCGTTTCCATGGAATCAAACTGTGGCGGTTGATCATGAGTTACTGTGCCAACAGTTTCAATAATCTCCTGAGGCTGTTCATTATTAAAGAGAACATTCATTCTGTCAGCAATATCTTCACCGGATAACGAATCTGCAGGATCAAGTTCCTGTAAGATCAGCTGGTCCGGCTGCTGGGTGGCAGATGAAGCAGTATCTGCCAGGCCGAACAACTCATCCATACGTGAGTCGACTTCCTCGGATGTGACCGGCTGTACATCGTCAGTTGTCTGCGGAGCACTGAAACCATCCTCTGAAAGTGCCATTGTCTGTGCATCATGAAATGATGGTTCCACAAATGGTGTATCGTCATTGTTTCCGGAGAACGGCTGCTCTTTAGCCTTGAAATTGAATGATGTCTGAGGTGACGGGAGGCCGAGGATCGAAAAAATATCAGTATTACCGGAGAATGTAAACTGTTTGGAAATTATCTGTAACGATCTGTTTCCCGGATCCAGTTTACTGAGCATGTGATAAAGCTCGCCGGCAGTCTGGCTGTTCCCCTGACGGTTAAAGAGGTCTGCAAGCTGTTTCAAGGCACTTTGGTTCTTTCTGTCAATAACTATTGCGGCCAAAAACTCCTGAATTGCTGCCTGATGATTTCCCTGCTCTGTGTAGCACATTCCAAGAATAATTCTTCCGGTGATATAAGAAGGGTGATTCTGTAAACCGTTAATACAGACTTCAATCGCTTTCGAGTAATTACCGTCTTTACGGTATTCATCCGCAAGTCTTGAAAATACAAGTGATTGTGGATTTTTATTAAATCGTGTCATTAATGCTTCAACTGTTTTTTCCGCTGTGCGGGATTTCATTTGACAATCCTCCGTTATGCTACTAAGCTTATCACTCGATCGTTAAAAGATCAAGCTGGAGATTAAGAATAAGAAAAAGGTTGAATCTAAGGGTGAGAAGAACAAACTTTTTACCCCGCCAAGTTAACCTGATCTTTAACCTTAATCTTTCCTACCCTTCTTCTTTATCGACCTTAATCCTGTCCGTTATCGAATCCTGAGCGTTTTTCCCTATGCCTTAATCTTACCTTTTCTTACTCTTTGCTTTCATCAATTTTCTTTACAATCGATGTCGTCGAGTATCCTTTTACAAAAGAGACGACGGCAATCTTCCCGCCATTTTCTTCAACGATTTTTCTTTCAGGAAGTGTCTCGGGTGTATAATCACCCCCCTTGACATGGACATCCGGTTTGATCACACTCAGGAATGGAATCGGATCTTTTTCCTCAAAGATAAAAGCGTAATCAACCATTTTTAATGAACTGATGATAAATGTCCGGTCGTGTTCCTTTTGCAGAGGTCGAGTCGGACCTTTAAGCTGATGAACACTTTTATCGGAATTTATCCCGACAATAAGCACATCACCAAATGATGCCGCTTCTGTCAAATACGCAATATGTCCGGTATGCACGATGTCAAAACAACCATTGGTTGTGACAATCGACTTTCCCTTGCTGCGTATATCCGCAATAACATCTGTCAATTCGTGGACATTACGAAAAACATGCGGGGCCTGTATTTTCATTGCTAACTCCAAATAAATATAGATACTTATAACCTATAAAAATACCTTTGTACAGATGATAAGGGAATAGGTTTGTGGAAAAAAGATTTCGTGGAGGAGGAGGAGCCAGAATCCAGAATCCAGAAGCTAGAAGCTAGAAGCTAGAAGTCAGAAACCAGAAGTCAGAAACCAGAAGTGAGGAGTCAGAAGTGAGGAGTCACGATTTGTAACGATATTGCTGATAATAATATCGAAGATACCTGGATTTAGGTAAATAGCTATCTGCAATATTGCAGACATTTACTACTGGCTACTGGCTACTGAATTCTGAATTCTTCTCCTACACCACCAGCTCCAGCTCGAACCCCTTATACTTTGACAGGTCGATAAGAATCGGTTTTATCTTTTGATGATTTTTTGTTTCGAAGATTATTATCTGTGGGCAATCGAGACTTGACGGGTTGTCTTTTGCAACCACACCAAAGTATCCGATCAGTTGAGGAGTCGGTGCGTGTACTATTCGTACCCGTGCGCCTACAGGAAATACCGGAGCGATGGAAAGGAGCGTTTTGACAATATCGGCATTGAGGTGTTTTTGACTGAGTTCGATAAGTTTTTTTGTTGCCGCCGGTACACTATGCGGTTTTATACCCATTTGTAACCGTCCGCTGATTAACTGATCATAGGTATCAGCAACAGCAACAATTTCAGCAAAGCGGTGTATCATATTCTGACGTGAGAAATCTTTAAGTGGCGGACGGTTATCACCCTTGATTCCTCTTGGAAACCCGCTTCCATTCTGATATTCGTGATGCTGCAGTGCTACCGCTGCACTGGTTGTTGGAATGGCATGATTTTGTGACAGCATGAGAAAACCGAATACTGTGTGCTGTTTGTAAAGTTTCACGTCGGATTCATCAAAATCGGCATGTTTTTTCTCAATAAGTTCCTTTGGAAGCGCAATCATGCCGAGATCGTAATTGAGTGCACCGATTCCAAGTTGTTTCATCTCTTCATAGGAAAATTTGTACCGCTTGCCAATACAGAGTGACGTAATCGTTACATTCATTGCGTGGGCAAGCAGACAGTTCTGTGTCTGCTGAAGCGCACTGAGATTAAGCACGATTGCCGACTGACTCATGATCTCGTTGATAAATTGATCAAGCGCTTTGACCATGCCGCTGCTCATGATAAATTTGTTCAGGTAGAGATGGTTCTCTTTGATGATATCACGGACTTTATCACCACTTTTGTTTTTAAACTGAGTGATGGCGTTAGTGAGTTCCTTCGATGATGTATCAATTGATGATGACATCTCACGCTGAGAGGCTTCGGAGACCGTAGATTCCGGGACAACGCCTTCAGTACCTTCAACGTCAATAAAAACGGCTTTGTAACCAAGCTGCTTGAGCCGGTCACGGTAGCGTTCTTTTACTTTATAGCCTGCAGCAAGCAGAAGCTCACCTGTCGGAAGAAAGATCGATTCGCCAAGAACCATATCTTCCTGAATATCATCAAGGTTGTATCTGACCAAAAGGACTCACTCCGGAAACAGTTGTTGCGTTCCTGTTATGATTCCAGACAGGGCTATTCTACATTATACAGGATTTGTAGTAAAAAGAGCAAGCCTTGTGCATCGCAGTGACAATAATACTAAAATCCGCGGCTGGATCGTGGTACTATGTGCAAGTTATTATCTCATCATGCTTTACAAAAATGCTCATCATACTGCATCGAGTATACCTGCGCTTTTGGTAAAACAGTCAGTAATAATATCTTGTGCATATCGCTCACGCTCAACCACGGAATTGAGAATAATAGCCATGACTTTTTTACGTGAAGCGGCAGGCTGAACGGGAATCATTTACCAACGATCAAAGTTGGTAACAATCTTGAAAATCCTGAAGTATGCCCACTCTTTTTTGGACAGCCTGCTTAAAAGCTGATTCAAGAGCCGCAGCGATGCTTCCTTATCATTGGCGCAATAGCGTTTACGGGCCTGATAGTACAGATACCAGGGATTGTCAGGGGAAAGCATCTGCCATTTGTTGTAAAATGCCGAGTCTGAAACCGTTCCCTGAAAATATGCCGCAATCAATCGGGGCAACGGGAAAATATGGTCTCCATCCTGCACACTTTTAAACAGTGTATTGGCAGCGCTGCCGGAATCTTTACAAAGAAGCATTCCCTGAGCAATTGCCGCCATCCATGACAGTTCGTTTGAACGGGATGCTTCCTGGAATAATCTGCGATAAAGGAGCTTTGCATCCCTGTATGAAAAATCGAATTCAGTGATCTGGCCCATTATGTAAAGCATTTCCGTGCTTCTTTCAGGAAGGGCGTTGCCGGTTATTAACTGGTCAAGTACCAGTTTTGCAGTATCTTTTTTTCCTTTGTTAAGGTACGCCAATGCAGAGAGATACTTTGATGTCAATGCGCATGCTCCGATACCTTTATAATTATTGTAAATCTCAGCCGATAGCGCAATAACAGAATCGTTCTGCAATGTTTTAAAATAATATGATGTCAGGAGTTCAAAAAGCTGGGCATTTTTAACATAATCTTTCTTATAGCGTCCGGATATACGATAAAACTGCTGTCGGGCAGAATCGACCCGGTTGGATGCAACAAGATTGTAAAGATCCATGGATGAGCGTGTATACAGTTCCTGGTTGATTGAAGAGGCTCCGTAATTATCCGCAAGATGCTGGTATATCGTATCGGCAGAGGCCATATATCCCTGATTGACAAGTATTTTGGAGTGAAGATATGAAAGGTATGGTTTGAACCGTTCCTCTTTTGGAGTAAGTGTTGAAAACGAATTCAGAAGCTCGAGTGCCTCACCGTTTTTATCAAGCCGTATCAGGCAGTTAATCATCTTGAGTTTGATTTCATTGGCGATAGATGATTGTGCAAAATCGATAAGCAGGTTGGTATATTCATCCATTGCAGCTTCGAAATCGCCACGTTCCATAAACCGGTCAGCAATAAGCATGGGGCTTGGAACCTGCGGTGTTGCACGGCGGTAAACTTTGATATTGTCAACACGGCATGTGCCTTTGTTAATGAAAATTCCAAGTTTGTCATGACCGCGTCCCAGTACCGGAAAGTTATCGTAAATCTGTGTGACAATGACATTATTCATGGTAAAGGTTATCTGATCGTTGATACGTTCCACGATAACACGGTTTCGTTTTAATAATGGTACCTTTCCCGGCGGGACATCCCTGAAGAGATATCTGCTTCCCGGAAGTGTAATGCCGCTTTCTCCCCGACCATTACGGTTGATATGAAAACAGTACGATGAATCCGGAGTGTTGCCGCTGAGAAAAATTCCGCAGTTGTAAAGATCATCAGGGTTTGCAAGAAAATCGCACGTAATCATGATATCACGGTTAAAGTGCTTGTTGAGCAGTGCTGCAACAGTTCCTTTTCCGGCACTTCGAAGATCCTCATTTCCGGTAATAAACCGTTGTGATGGATCGTTTACAGGATCATGAGTAAAAATCCAGTCGGCGGTATGACTTTTCTCATCAAACTGGTCAGTGAAAATTGGCTGCCAGTGCGATTGACCTTTTTTACTTTGCAAATAGAACATTGCAGCGAAAAGTACAGAGAATACAAGTATCGTGAATCCGATAGTAAGAGGTGCCCATTGTTTTTTTACAAAGTGCCTGACACGCGATATGATCGTAGGTGGACGTGCGATAATGGGATCGCCATTAATATAATTCTGGATATCAGCTTTAAACTGCCCCATTGTCTGGTAACGGCTGGCTGGATCTTTTGCCATTGCTTTCAGTGTGATTGCTTCAATTTCGACCGGGAGCCAGGGAACGAGACGCCGCGGCGGAATCGGGTTCGATTCCATAACATTCATTGTTGTCTGATGCAAATTACGCTGATCGAGGTAGGGATTTTTAAAGGTAAGCATTTCGTAAAGCATTATGCCCAGAGAGCAGATATCGCTGCGCTGATCTACCGGACCTCCAAGAAGCCGCTCCGGTGCCATGTATGAGGGCGATCCCATAACTTCACCGGTCCGTGTAATGCCCGGACGTAACGACTCATCGTTTTCCATGGCTTTTGCCAGACCAAAGTCAATAAGCACAGGAGACAACTGGTCGCGCATTATCACATTGTTAAGTTTCAGATCCCTGTGAATTATCTTTTGTCCATGTGCACAGGTAAGTGCTTCAGTAAGCTTGATAATAATTTCGAGAACATCAACAAGCTTGGGTTTCTGGTAATGAAGGAAATAATACAGGTTTTGACCTGGAATGTATTCCATTGCCAGATAGTAAATGTTACCTTCAGTGGCGACTTCAATGATTTTTACAATATTAGGATGATTCAATTGGGCGATAGCGTGGGCTTCGGAGAGAAATCGCTCAACAAATCCGGGGTTAATTGAAATATTCGCAGGCATCACTTTAAGGGCGACTACCCGGTTTAGATCCATCTGGATAGCTTTGTAAACGACAGCCATTCCGCCTCTGTCAATTTCTTCGATAATACGGTACTTGCCGATTACCGAATTGACAGGAAGAAAGGTACGTTCGATTGATGCAAGCATATTCCGTATGCGGATGCAGCTTCGATCTTCAGCGGGTGATGTCTCGTTTTCAGCCATAATGATTCCTGATTTCGGTACCGTTGAATCTGCAGTATGCTGTTAATCCTAAAATCCGCAGTTGAATCGTGATGCTCTGCGCAAGCTATTGTCACATC
>CAYMGX010000067.1:0-21044 GCA_964390065.1 uncultured Fibrobacter sp.
GTAACCGGAAGCATCACGATACGGCTCATTGCGTAATTTGACACCGACCAGCGATCTCCTGTGTAAAGGAACGTTGTGGTGTCGCTGCCTTTTACCGTTACAGCAAAACCAACCTGCGACTCATAGGTATGCGTATTTGCAACAGCTATTTTACCACCAGAAGTCCATGGGCCACTGAGTTTTGTTGCATAGAAATAGTGATTATCATTAAAATCCCACCCTGTACACCAGGACATCATCCAGAAATAATAACCGCCTTGTTTTATGATCGCATGTCCTTCGCATTCCATATCGTTACTCGCAGAACCACGATAAACTTCTTTTACAATTGATGTGTACGTGTTGTCAAGCTCAAAAAGACTCACATTCTGATTACCAAATGTTGTGCAGATAAGATACGCCTTGCCATCATCGTCCTGATACACATTAATATCCCTGCTGTCAATGTCCATTGGACGAAAATGACCTTTGAATGTATAATTGCCGCCGATGGTAGAACAGGTGGCATAACCAACCTCCGCAATCTTATAGGCATCGTGCCCCTCATAGTGCATCCACATGACAAACTGACCAGTTTTCTCATTGTGGAGAAGCTTGGCGCGTTCTATAACGGCGTCATTGTCAAGATCAGGATGTGAACTTTTTTTAAGTATCTGATTGACAAATGTCCACTTCTTAAGATCGGGGGATGAATAGAGGTTTATTCCAACAAATGCATAATTATTTGCACTGCGGTCCATTCCCCACAAATAATAAAGATCACCGACTTTTATGACTCCCCCCTCAGTGGCAGCAATCAGTTTTCCGTTGGTATCACGCCAGTCGCCACCCGGAACAATACAATCGGTAACCTGTGGATAAGCACCCTGAGCCCAAAGCATCATCAATGCAAAAATCCATACATAACAGCACGCTGTAATTCTTTGTAACCTGCACAATTTCATAGTGTTTGCCTTAATAAATGTTGCTACTCAAATCGGTATCGCCCAAATAGTATTACTACGTTTTGATTTAGAATTCAATATATAATATACGGTATTTTTCAGCCAATAATTAAACCTTGATGTACTGAAATAAGATTGTAATGTACTATATTATCATTTTAATCACTATTATCATTTTAATCATTGTAGTTTATTATGGAAAACACAGTGTCTTTCGTTGAAAACAATTCTGTTGTCAGTATTATTGTGAAATGTATTTGTTCAAAATTCAAAGATGCCACTGCGCCAAAACTTATTGCGGTCGGCGGTCCCGGCGGGTGCGGTAAATCATCTTTTTGCAGAACACTCAGTAACGCGCTCGCATCATCAATATTGTCACTTGACAACTATAAAATCTCCAGAAAAGAGCGTGAACAGCGTAAACTCTATGGATCACACCCTGATGCAAACAAAATTGATTTACTGTTAGAACATATCGACAAACTGCATCAGGGTAAGCAAATCAACTATCCGGTTTACGATATTGTAACAGGCACGGTAATGCCTGATAAGCCCTTCACGCCAAAACAGTTTGTACTGCTTGACGGCGAGATTGCTACGTATGCCCGGATTGTCACCCGCTGTGATTTTTCTATCCACCTTGATGCCGCCCCCGATGTTCTGTTTGCACGACGTGTAAAACGTGATACAGAACAGTATGGGTATTCACTGAAAAAAATCCGTTCTGTTTATGAGCAGAGTATGCTTGATAATCAGAACTTTGGAGTATACGGAAAACAGCATGCGGATATCAACCTGGTTTGCAACAATGATTTCACGATCGAAATGACCAACGTGAGATGCATGCAAACATCTGATTTCCAATAAAATATGCTATTTGCCAAAAGATTTTAAATTGGTATTGCACTACCACTGGCGATGTATGTATTATAAATGAATTCAAGATGTTGGTTATTACCACAGCTGAAGAAAGCAACCAGAGCAGATTAAAATGAGAAAACAACATTTTTGGAGTGCACCAATGCAGAGAATTGTAAATCCCTTACGATCATCCTCAATTATTGCTATCGGCTATATTCTGATTTGCGGAACCTATATCTGGTTTTCGGGGTCAATTGCTGCGAAGCTGTCATCATCCATTCCTGCACTTCAAAACATCGAGCTTTACAAAGGTTTAGCATATGTTATCATTACCGGATTGATCCTGTTTTTTATCCTGTATACCCTGCTCGCAAGAATAGTAACCCAGAACAGGGAACTTGAGTTACATAAAAAAGCATTGATTGCAGCGCAGGCACGGGCACTCACGGGTTCTTTAGCTGCAGGAATTGCTCATGATATCAATAACGTTTTGGGTGTAATCGATTTCGGTATTGATGAATTGCAGGATGCAGCTCCAGAAGACAAACCGATGTATTTTGACAGATTAAATAAAGCATTTACCATGATCGGTGATCTTTCCCGCAGGCTTCAGAAAATAGGAAAAGTCAACACCACAATTGACATGATAGAAACCAGCATCTCTGATGTAGTTCGCCAGACCGTAGATTTTGCAAGCCGTCATAAAAAACTTAAGACTTGTAAAGTAAGTCTGGTCGAACATGGTTCCAATGGTACCTGCTTTGTCAATCCATACCTCATTGAACAGATGCTTTTAAATTTGATGCTTAATGCTGCTGATGCAACAAGCTGTAAAGGGACTATCAAGATTGTAGTCGGTACTGATACGAACAACGTACAGATTGAGATTCACGATAATGGCCCAGGTATTGCGCCGGAACAGCGTGATTCTATTTTTCACGCCTACTATACAACTAAAGTTGATGGCACAGGCCTCGGACTGGCAACAGTTAAGACTTGCACAGAACTTCACGGTGGAACTGTACAGATTGATAGTTCACCTTTGGGTGGAGCACTTTTCAAAATTGTGCTTCCTCTAAAAAACAAACTATAAGCAGGAAACAACCGGGTATCTTCATAACAAACAGGTTATTGATATTAAATGAATCAATTCGTTAACAGACATCCGGGCTTTCTAACAGTTGTAAATTTCGTTGCACAATATTGTGTAAAACGTAAATAAAAAAAAGATCACCCCAACGTTAATTGAGATGATCTGTGAGTATATATAAAAAATGACGTGAGGTCAGATAAGTAATCAGTACCAACGATTATGAAAATTCTTCTCTATCAGGTTGTCATTACGCAACGAGCAGAAACACTTATTTCTGGGACTTTGTATGGTAAAAGAACCATTACTCGCTGTTATACCAACTACCGACAACCGGTATAACAAGTTGTCTATGTGTTTAATATAATACCGGTAATATAGAATAAAACGAAACCATAGTTTCGTTTCATCATTTATATTGTGAGAGTGACATGTGCACACTCAGTTTCAAGAGCATTCATTCGTTTTAAACCTTTTGTGCAGCAAAATCACTTTTTCATGTGAAAAACACCTTAAAGGCAAGCAAATGGAACCGGATAATCAACCTCCTGGTTTTGACAAAACGATTCAACATATTCGATTCTTAAAAGAGACAATCAACATTTGTATCGTCGATGATGATCCTCAGCTGCTCTCTGTCTATTCAGCGATATTACAAAGCTATGAACTGTATTCAATAGTCCCATGTTCCAGTGTTTCTGATGTCGAATTGTTATTAGAGACAGGGAAACGGATTCATGTGTGCATTATGGATCTGGGCTTAAAGAATAGTAACAATGATGAGTTTTATCTCTTAAAAAAGTATTCCTCTACTACACCATTTATTGTCGTCACGGGAAAAGAATCAATAACAAAAGGATTTGATTGCGGGAAATACGGATCACACTCTGTTTTCGAGAAACCTGTTGACTTCACGAATATTGATTTTTTTAATGCAATTAACAATGCATTCATTTATAGCCTTGTATGCTGTTCACAATTTCACAAACCGGTACTCGACAGCATAGTCCACGCCCTGCTAACAAATAAACCATCAGATATGTCCGAATGGTCAATACATGCCAATGTAACAGAACAATATCTTAGAAAAATATGGAACCTGATTTTCGGTTACCAGCCTAAATATTTTCTGTGGCTTTATAAAACATTTAACACAGCCTTTACTTTATACAACACACTCTTTTTGCAAAGTACCGGCTCATCCGATATGTCGTTGTGCACCAGGTATCCGGATGAAAAAGACATAGCTGCAACAGAACGATATTTTTACAATAACAAGGCAATTTTCAATGCGATTCTACACAAATGTATAGATTCCGATATTAACACGAAACAAAGTGCCCGGGCAGATTGAACAGATGGTAAGGTATGATAAACTGGTTCCTGCTTTTCCCGTTTACATCATTTGTAGTCAACATAATTCTTGCGTCAGTTGTCCTTGGTTTAAATCCCGGAAGCAAAACAAACCGGGCATATGCAGTTTTTGCGTTTAATTTTGCATTCTGGGCTCTAATAGTATTTGCAGAGTGGAATTTCCAATCAGCGGAAAGCCTAAAGCTATTTGCATATCTTGAACCATTAGCCTGGCTTTTTACTACATTCCTTGTATTGCGGTTCATTTACGTCTTAATAAAGCGTCCATTTGACATTCCCTATAGAGTGATACAGTGTACAGTTATCGTATGGGTCATTTACGCTGTGTTTACTGGTGCATTTATTCATGGATTCAAAAAAGAGTACTGGGGTGTATTAACGCTTGTTAATGACATCTATTATCCTGCAATTTTCATGGTATCAGTAATTCCATCATTCTGGGGACTTTATCTGTTAATAACGACAATAAAGACAACAAATGACCTGCTGCACAAAATTCAATTGCGCTATCTGACCATTGGGACTATCATAATGTATATACTTGTTCTGTTTGATAGCACAATCAGGGCATCACTACTTAAAATCAGTTCGATACCATCGATTTCATCATTTTTGTTATTAATTCAATCAGCATTTGTTTTTATCGCCATACTTCGTTACCGGTTCCTGAATCCGGATTTACGCGATGTGGCTCAGCAGATATTTGCCCGTATTAATGAGTGTGTTATCCTGCTTAATCTCGATCAGTCAATCTGCAATCTAAATGATGCCACCTATGCCTTTTTTGGAAAGGAACAACTGCAATCATCATCACTAACACAATTGTTTGGTGAACAATACCGGTTTCATGATGACTATACCAACCTTGAAATAACCTGTTCGAATACTACAACACAGAGACATGGTTTACTTTCACAGTCCAGTCTTTTTGTTCAGGGCCGTTTTATTGGTAAACTGGTAATTGTTCGCGATATCACACTTAATCGTCAGGAAACGCTTCAGCGTATAACTCTTGAAAAGCAAGTGCAGCAAATGAACGTATCCCGATTTGAAGCACTCGGAAAGCTTGCTGGCGGTATTGCTCATGATTTCAATAACATTTTGTCAGTCATTTCTGGAAGTGCGACACTTCTTCGGATGCATCTTTATAACAAAGACGATAAAGCATCAACCCTGTCCATGAACATAATCAAAACAGCTCAGGATGCATCATTACTGACAAGAAAGATGCTCACATTCGCCTGTCAGCATAAACATACCATGTCGCAATTTGATCTCCACGAAGCCATCAATGATGTTGTTACAATGTTGCAGCATACACTTGAAAAGAAGATATCCCTGCATACTGCTATCACAGCAGAACTACATCAGATTACAGGTGATCGAATTCAGATTCAAAACATGTTCCTTAACATCGCAATAAACGCATGCGATGCAATGCCTGACGGAGGAGGTTTACATATAAGAACCACAAACGCAAAACTGCCTGCTAATTTTACAGAATCTTATAGCAGAGAAGCATCAGGAGGATCCTACATTATTATTGAAATAAAGGACAATGGAATCGGTATGACACAGGAAATCCGGAAGAAAATTTTTGAACCATTCTTCACGACAAAACAAAAAGGCAAAGGAACCGGACTCGGACTTGCTACGGCATACGGAACGGCAGCAGGTCACAAAGGATTTATCACGGTCGAAAGTGAACCCGGAAAAGGCTCTACGTTTCAGATATACCTTCCGACCAGTAATAATCAGCATCCTATTGAACATGAAGCCGGCATGGAGATCTGGTATGGTAATGGCCGGTTGCTCATTGTTGACGATGAAGCAGAGATTCTTCATTCAACATCAGAAATGCTTAAGGAGATCGGTTACACAACGGCAGCGTGTGATAGTGGTGAGAGCGCACTTAACCTTTTCAGGGAAAACTCATTCGCTTTCGATCTGGTTATTCTTGATGTACTCATGCCTGTTATGAATGGTCTCAAGTGTGCTGCAAAAATGAAGGAACTCAATCCCGATGTAAAATTACTTTTTACCTCAGGATTCCTCGGGGATATATCAAACCAGGATTCAACAATCTTTTCAACCATGATACAGCCTGATAATTTTATCCGGAAACCATTTACTATTGAACGATTGTCAAATACAGTAAAGACACTTATCTCCGGCACCTGATAAAGCTGATTGTACTCATGCACTAAACTTACAGATGCGACAAAAGAACCGGGGTATCAATCAGGACGCTACTTACGTGCCAGGAAAATACCATACTCCCATAGTTTCTGTTTCATGGCAAAGTACTGGTTCCACAGAGCATCGGTCGGATACTGGATTTTAACCACTTTATCGATAAGGTGTAGCGGTAGGAACGGAAGTGACACATAGAGCATGATCTGTGATGTTTTTGCAACAAATTGCGTCACATCAAGGTATTCTGTTTCCCTGAATCCGGCATTACTACTGTACTGTTTGAAATTACCGGGCGTTTTTAGTGAATTAACAATCCACCCGTCAAGCCATCGCTGCATCAGTTTTGCATCCTTACCCTGATACTCTTCGCGGCTTGCGAATCCATCACCGACAATTAATCGTCCCTTATCGTTTAATACCCGGAATGCTTCATTTATAAAAGATTGTTTTTCCGCATAACAGATACTTTCAAGCCCCCATACAACAGAAAACGAATTATCTGCAAACGTTGTATTATGGTAATCCATTTCATAAAAATCCACCAGATGATCCACCCCTGCACGCTTGGCATATTGACGTGCAAGTGTAACCTGACGCGGTGTAATTGTAATCCCGGTTGCTTTACACCCAATTGTCTTTGCAAGAAATATTGCTGCCCCTCCTACACCACAGCCAGCATCCAGAACATGGTCGTCTTTTGTGATTCCTGCAACCTTCGCCATCACCTCATTAAACCGCAGTGATGCCTGCCGTTGCGTCTTTACCCCATCATCCCAATATCCGAAATGAAAGTTAGGTCCCCAAAGTTTATATCCAAATTCATTTTGATGATAATAATTAATTATATCCTGCTTTGACCATTTCATAGTATGAGACCTTTTGTAGGTTGTTTTTGTGTGGGTAGATAACACCGTTTTCAAAACACTTAAAATAGTATCAGCCTTACACAAATCTAATAAAAAAAATCAGACATTCTATCAGACTAATCCGAAAAAACCAATTGTTGTGCAGATATGCGAAATCAGGAAAAAGTAAGAAACGCGGGTATTTAAAAAATAAAAAGGGGCAAGCAAACGCTCACCCGTAACAAAAAGCAAACAAAAAGGAATGTCTTTAGCAGTTTAAGCGCTCAAATTAGAGACGGTCAATAAACGCCTGCGAATCGTTACAGAGCGCAAGCTCAATCCGTAAATTGGTAACATCATCAGAGGAAATATCCCTATCCCTTGATGATCGTTTGCGTATATCATGAGCAGGTCCACCTCCTGAAACCTCAGAAAGAGACTGTGATGAATTTGCGGTACGCGCGGTTGCTTTCATTGATGCCTTCTCAGCGGTTTTCTCTACAGGAACCTCCGGATGCGCAATGCGATCAAGCATTCTCATGATAGCCGCATTATGTGTTGTGTCTTTAATTGCACTAACCTGTTTATCAGTTAGTAGAAAAATTTTGTTCTCAAAGTACATAATCGGTGACATACAGGTCGGACAATTTAAAACAATCACACATGCATTTGTGCTCAAGTAGATGTCAGATACCTGATGGCAATGCGGGCATTGTACTGTAAGAGACTTTACCATGCTTCCTCCCTCAAGGCGACCAGTTTGCCCGAATTTTTCCGCTCGAGCGATTTGCGTTATGCTGATTGAGTATACCATCGTTTATATTTTCAGCACTGATCTTATTGTAGCATCAGAAGAAATTAATGTCAAGGAGATTACGATGTCCGATACTAATGAACTCAGCCTTTCTACTCTTGCGGAGTTTAAAAAAAATTTACATACACACTTGCAAAAGTCAAACAAAAAACTTGAACGTCAGAAAGAGGAGCTCACCGATTCCCGAAAACACACCTGGTTCACGCAGATTGGCGACTCTCTGATGGCACTCAGCACCAGCATCCAAAAACGCGGAAACCAATCGATCACTCTGCAAAATGTCCATACTCAGCTCCAAGAAGAGGTTACACTTAATCCGAAACTTGATATAAAGGAAAATGCAGAACTATTCTTCAAAAAGGGGAAAAAAGGAAAAAGAGGGGCTGAAATAAGCGAAAAAAAGGTTGAAGCAACGCAAGCAGAAATTGATTTATTACGCATTCTGCAAAGTAAGGCTGATGAACTTTTAAAGCAAAAAGAGAATGCAGATCCCGTCTCACTTGAAAAGCTGATTTCTGAAATAAAAAATGCATTAGGCGAAACACAATATATAAATCAGGGCGATAAACAGAAAAAAAATGAGCCATCGGTGACCTATCGTCATTACACCCTTGATGGTTGGGACATATATATCGGTAAAACAGATACTCAAAATGATGAGCTTTCAATACACTTTGCCAGGCCATCAGACATATGGCTTCACGTAGCAGGACATGCCGGATCGCATGTGGTAATACGCCGGCCAAAAAACGCAGAGCCGCCACCAAAAGATGTCCTTGAAAAGGCTGCCATGATGGCTGTCTGGTTTTCCAAGGCAAAACATACATCATATTCAGAAGTACACTACACCGAAGCACGGTTTGTCCGGAAACGTCGTCATGCACCAGCCGGAGAAGTGATGATCGACCGGCATAAGTCTATCAGAGTGAGTCCAAAATCACCACAGGATATATTCCCGTCGTCATTTCTGAGTGATGAATAAAATGTATTATTGTCTTCGTATTCTATCGTGACCGACCACGTTACATTAACCAGACTATCTGGCCGGGTAATTCACAATGTACCACATAGCAATTCGTTCTTTGGTTTTATGGCAATAATAAAACAAAGTTTGGTATCTTCAACTGAAATGCTATGTGCTATTGTTTTACTGCAAGTGCAGGCTGCAAGGCCGTCTTATTTATCCCCATTAATAGCTGTACCGAACTGTATTGGAATACCAACTCCGCCGCATGCAAAAAATCCCGCTGGGGATATATATGCACTGACTTCTGGTATGATCTTAATTTTTGCGAATCCTGTTTCACAATTAAATATCAAACCTAAACAGGGCAACGCAGCAAGCTTTTGATCAACATTTGTAACATTAATCTTTATCGAAGGTGCAATGGTAAATGTTGTATATGCACTGACAGACACTGAAAAAAGTGGCGCATAACTAAAGTAGCCGTTTGTATATGCCTGCAGATCGCTTTTAATACCAAATTCAAATAACGATGCGACTTTATCCTTGCGAACCTGTTTCTTTAAACCATACTGTAATGTATATATATCATAATGGTCTGGTTCTGCAACTTCATATAAATCAGCAAGTATAAGTACCTGATGATTAAAACGCCATCCTCCCAGGGTGTACCGCAAACCACCCCGGACATAATAATCGCTCAGTCCAGTGGCACTTACCGTCTCAATTATGGGCTCAACAGAATGCTCGCCCTCCTGAAGAAGTTTTGCTGATTGATAGGCTCCAAACCAGCAGTTTGACATAACAAGAAATAATAAAACAAGCGTTAGACGAATAACCAAATTTGAGTTATACACAAGAGTTTCTTCCTTCTTTTCGGGCAAAACATTTTTTAATCAAGGTATTTCACTGACATCCCGAGCACATGCTTTGCCGGGCTTGACTTCGTTTTTTTGCGTTTGTTCTACTATCGCCAGACATGTTTCGGGTAACGGCGCGACAGTGTTTTTTTCAGTTCCGGATAATGCACTGACCAGAAATTTGCAAGGTCACTGGTGATCTGTACCGGACGGTTATTTGGAGCAAGCACTTCGATACGGACCGGTTCATTAGCGATTTTTGGTGAGGCTGTAAGTCCATATAGCTCCTGAATACGTGCCCGTCCTCTTACACCATTGCCTGATTCATAGATCAAACGCAATTTTCGTCCGGATGGCAGAGGAATTGACACTGGGGCCGCATTTTCAAGAAATCCATACTGCTGAGCACTGAGCATACCCTGCAGTACCGCAAGCACCGGTTTTGCATTTACCTTATCGAGTTTATATTCACCCTGACACAATTTATGGATCACCAACCGGTAGTCATCATCATTAAAATGAGGGAAATGTTGATCCGGGTACTTTTCTGCGGCGTAACGGACACGGTTGATCCAGTCGTCCACCGTATCATCCCATTGTGCCGGCTTGATATTTCTTGACAGAATAATATCAGCAAGCATTGATGATGCCTCTGCGGAAGGTTCACACTTTACCTTTTCGTAAATAATTACCCCCAGGCAGACGGTTCGCTCACACACTTCGACAGCTTTATTCACCTGATTCCACTCTGTCTGTACTTCTGTTTTCCAGGATGATTCAAAATGTTCAAGCAGCCATTCATCGGTGATTTCGGTTGCAAGCGACAATGTTGTTTTAATCTCCTGTCGTGCATCCTTTGTTTCCCTTATGTCTGTAGCAACGATCATTGATGCACTCCGGGCAAGACTTTTATCGTGAAGTATACCGCGTCGTCCGTTGCGAAGTTTACAAATAAGTGTACCTTTATCACGACGTACTGCAAGATGATCCGGGTAGGCAAGCAGGATACATCGTGCAAGTTCCACAGGTGCATCACCGCTGTCATGAGTATTCATATGCATTTTTTTGCAGATATCAATAAAATACGCCTGCGTTCTGAGAATATTCCGTGCAGCGGATGCATTGACAGCGTAACGTGCACAGACTGACGGATCAAACCCGCTCTTGTCAATCTTACGTAAGAGGCAGTACTGGCCGTAAAAATCGGATGCAATTGCGTGCGTATGCGCTTCTTCAGGGTAATCCGGTTTTCCCGCAAGCGGAGAGCGTTCAGAAAGCAGGGCCGCACTGAATGTCGCAAGATGTAAACAATTACGTTTTGCCCCTTCAAGCAGCAACCGTGCAAGACGCGGGTGCATCGGAAAGGCACTTAGTTCAACCCCCGCCGGACCAAGATTACCCTCATTGTCAATTGCACCAAGAAGCTGCAGTGTCTCAAGTGCCTGATTAAGTGCTGATTCCGGTGGTGCTTCAAACCATGGAAATGAAGCACAGTCAGTATAGCCAAGCTGCTTTATTGACAAAACCGTTTCAGCAAGATCAACCCGATGAATTTCCGGTGTTGAATGATGAGCAAGTCCGGCCTGTTTACTTTCACTCCAGAGACGGATACACACCCCGCTTGCTTCACGACCGGCACGGCCGGCCCGCTGATCTGCGCTGTCGCGGCTTATCGATTCTGTAAAGAGTGTATTAAACCCGCGGGCTGCATCAAAACGGTTTACCCGTGCAAGTCCGCTGTCGATAACATGACGCACACCCGGAATTGTCAGTGATGTCTCTGCGATGTTGGTTGCAACAATTATTTTACGGCGATCTGTTGTATTCATGACCAGATTCTGTTTATCCACCGGCAGATCACCATACAGCGCAAAGACCTGAATGCTCTCCCCTCTAACCGTACTGTCAACAGCATCCACAGTTCTCCGGATCTCATAAACACCAGGCATAAAAATCAGAATATCACCATCAAGACCCTGCTGGATAATTGAAAGCACTGCTCTTGCTGCCTGATCCCATATGGGAACAGTATTTGGCATAGACTGATATCTGATAGCAACCGGGAAAACCCGTCCCTCAGATTGAATTACCCTGACAGGATTCATAAATGCCTGAAGTGACTCAATTTCAATCGTCGCAGACATGACAATGATTTTCAGATCAGGCCGTTTTGTTCGCTGAAGATCCACAGCAAGACTCAGACCCATATCACTTGTCAAACTACGTTCATGAAATTCATCAAAGATGATCGCTGAGATGTCACGAAGTTCAGGATTACCCAAAAGCATTCGTGTTAATATGCCCTCAGTAATAAAACATGCTTTTGTCAACCTGGATACTGCCGATTCAAATCGTGTCTGAAAT
Organism: uncultured Fibrobacter sp.; assembly: GCA_964390065.1. Classification (GTDB taxonomy): domain Bacteria; phylum Fibrobacterota; class Chitinivibrionia; order Chitinivibrionales; family Chitinispirillaceae; genus JAAZBG01. The sequence goes on from CAYMGX010000067.1 coordinate 12,313, forward strand.
CCGATTTCATCACCGGTTGTACCATTGCGTTCCTGCGCCACGCGTGATGCAAGCATGCGGGCTGCAAGTCTTCTTGGCTGCAAAATAAGAATACGGCCCGGAATCTGCATATTATCAATGAGAAACTGAGGAACCTGCGTTGACTTTCCGGAACCGGTTGGTGCTTTTATAATAAGCCGGTTATGAACTGCAAGCGTTGATACTATCTCCTTTTCAAGAGAAAGTACCGGAAGAACAGAATTGATCATGCCATTATTTATTTCTGAAGTAAAAAGGTTTTCTCACAACGTTCTGCTTTGACCTTTAGAATCATCACCTGGGAAGCTGTTTGAGGGACATATATCCTTTTGTCAACATCAGCATACTGCGATGCAATCAGTTTACCATTCAAGGTATACCACAAAAGCTCAGGTTTGATTATACCGGCAAAAGTACCGGATAATATAATTGAATTTTTAAGGGTTCTGATTGAAAAAGTATTTCCGTTCGTTTTTGCTGTGATTCCATTACGGGTAACAGCGGTAACTGCTTGAAGTGCAGCAAGGGCGTTAAGCTTGCCGGCTCCCCAGATATTATCTGTAGATGACAGTATTCCTGTAGCGTCATCTTTATATGCAGTTGACATAAGCACTTCTTTTACTTCTTCCGGAGTAATCGTTGGTTTCGCTTGAAGCATCAATGCAACAACACCTGTAACGATAGGTGCAGACAGGGATGTTCCCGCCGTAAAGGAGTACCGGTTTGCGGTTGAATTAATATCAGGCCAGACAACGATATTTGTAGTGTCACCAGCCCTGCTTAATGGTCCAACAATATCAGAACCTGGTGCACAGATGTCAGGTTTAACCCTTCCGTCAACTGTAGGACCATGGCTCGAAAATGGAATAATTTTGTATAAATAATCATCATCTCCATCATGTAAAACACCATTCCACTTTAAAATATCAAGTTTACAGCAGTATGCTCCTACCGTGATATTGCGCTTGGCTGTTCCACCTACCTCGTTTACAGAAAATAATCCATCACCATCGGAATACCCTTCCAGCCCAAGACTTTCAAGTGAATTTTTATATGCATTCCATACATGCAGGGTGTCAACAGATGTACTTGTATGTGTAAAATTAACACCAAGCATCATGTCTGGATTGGTACTGACGGTAAACGCCTGCAGATGTACTTTGGAGTTCAGCTCACTTCTTCGTTCTACAAGTGCATAAAAAAACACGGTGTCTTTCTTTCCACTCACCGAATCGTTCAGAAAAAGGGTATCTGCAAACATTCTGTTAAACGTCGTCGAAACTGTCGGTTGTATCACATGGTAAACCATTGTGTTTTTGTCAATTATTCTAAATGATGCCGAATAGTAAATTCCAGACTTACCCCATATATCAACACCTGCATATACTTTTTCAATACCGTTTTCAGTATATGATTTCGGTGTAATCCAGGTGCCCTTTGTTTCATTGCGATTCAGAATAAGCTGCGTATGAACCCTTCTGTCACCATCATTTCCCGCCGCTCCGACAATTATTCTTCCATTCCCGGAAAGAGCGTCTATAGCCCTGTCAATGATCGAGGTACCATCATGAGGACCAACCTGTGTACCGATACTCATGTTTATCACACAAGGCATCTTTAGTGAATCTGCAACAGAAAAAATCCATTTGATTCCATTCACAAGGTCATTATCATCACCGGTATAGCAAACTCCTGCAAGTGATGCATCCGGCGCAACACCATAGTAAGGATTTGAACCAACTCGCGATCCGGCAGCCAAACCTGTAATCCAGGTACCATGAACATGAGAATTGAGTGCAAACATGGAATCAGCCATTATTTCAGCACTGTTTTTAATCGTTCCGAGGTTATATTTGTTTTTTGGTCCACTTGAATCATTCTGGTCCCAAATTGCAACAAATCTTGTTTTACCAGTCGAATCAAGGAATGCCTGATGGCGTGTATCGAATTCTGTTTCCAGGATTCCAATTAATACACCTTTGCCTTTATATTGTTTGGGCAGATTATTGATACCAACACTTTGGACTTCATCTATGTATGATTGTTTTCTTGCGGAATCCATTTGAGGAAATACCCGTTGAGGCAGCTTTGAGTAACGTAATCCGTTAATGGTTGACAGATATTTTGCAGTCTCTGCTGGTCCTTCGATCGTTACGATATCATCTGTTACTCTTGAGAGGAGAGTCCAACCATACTCCGCAAGTTCTGATGAGTTAAAGGTCGGATCAACAAGCGCAAGTACCCGGATCTTCTTAACTTCTGAAGCTGCCTTACACTGATTCGCTGCTTTTTTGAAATTTTCTTTCGATAGTACTGTCTTATTTTCGTTCAGTTGTATATGTCCGCCCAAACGCGCTTCACGTGCAGTTGAAGACGAGATAAGGCCAAAGATCGCAAGCACAAAGAGCAGTTTTGCCATATAATTCCAGGATCCTTTCTATTTTATTAATCTTAATAATATACAAAATTGGTCAAATTGCAACGTATTTATTCGTTTTAATAGTATGCATCATAGGTTCACCGTGAACAATCGCATTGTTTTTCTCAATGAAAGTAATTATAAACTCTCTTATTAAACATCATTTATGTTGCCTCTTTCCTTTACGTATGGTTATACCTTATCCATCGTAAAAATTTATACGCTTTGGTTATTACAACATTTTGATATTTATGAATGTTACAGTGACATTCAGTTGAAAATAAGAATATGTATCTGTACTAATTTTTCTATACAATGTCACATTCATTTGACCTTGCTAAGAGGTCATCTGATTTTTACACATTTTTTACATCTTTAAGAGGCATTTTTAGATGCTTCTTATCTTGTGGTTTATATATTAGGTACATTTGAAATTGGGTCTGATAGAAATTTCATTTTTTTCAGATTTGACTATTACTGAAATAAATCAACAATTAAACGATCAGAGGAGTTTTTATGCACCAAGGAAACAAGAACAAAAAAGGATTCTCTTTTTTGTACCTGCTATCATTTTTGATGCTTCTCGTTGGCAATACCTCTGCCAGTGAGGCAGATCTGGTAATTCCTGAAAACCTTCTTACACATTCAAGTATCAACCTGCTCTACATAGGACTTGCTATATGCGGTATTGGTCTGATCTTTGGCCTCTACACATTTATCCGTACAAAAAATATTCGTGCACACAAGAAAATGATTGATGTCAGTGAGTTGATTTTTGAGACATGTAAAACATATCTCATTCAGCAGGGTAAGTTCCTTATTGTTCTTGAAATTCTAATCGGCCTCTGCATTGCATTCTACTTCGGTTATCTTCAGAAGATGAGCGTCGGACATGTTATGGTTATTCTCGCATGGTCGGTTATTGGGATTCTTGGTTCATACGGCGTTGCATGGTTTGGAATCAGGGTTAATACATTTGCAAACTCCCGTATGGCATTTTCCGCACTCAAGAAAAGCCCTCTTGACGTATTGACAATTCCGTTGCAGGCTGGAATGAGTATCGGTGTTGTTCTTGTGAGCATCGAGCTTCTCCTTATGTTAACAATTCTTCTTTACATGCCTAAAGAGCTTGCCGGTGCCTGTTTCATTGGTTTTGCAATTGGTGAGTCGCTTGGAGCAAGTGCGTTGCGTATTTGCGGTGGTATCTTTACAAAAATCGCGGATATCGGTTCAGACCTTATGAAAATCGTTTTTAATATTAAGGAAGATGATCCACGTAACCCCGGAGTTATCGCAGATTGTACAGGTGATAATGCAGGAGACAGCGTTGGTCCTACTGCTGACGGATTCGAAACATATGGTGTTACCGGCGTTGCGCTTATAAGCTTTATTCTTCTTGGCGTTTTTCAGGAATTCCAGGCAACGCTTATTATCTGGATTTTTGTAATGCGTATCATTATGATCCTTACATCAATATTCTCATACCAGCTCAATAAGTTTATTAGTAAAGTCCGCTATGCAAAGCGGGATATGATTGACTTTGAAAGCCCTCTGACACGTCTTGTCTGGATTACATCCGGTTTGTCAATCATTGTTACTTATGCAGTGAGCTACTGGTTGATTCGTGATCTTCCAAACAACCTCTGGATCTATCTTTCAACGATTATCAGTTGCGGTACACTCGGTGCTGCACTCATACCCGAATTTACAAAAGTGTTTACAAGTCCGAAAGCAAAGCACACACGTGAAGTTGTTACTGCATCACGTGAAGGTGGTGCATCACTTAACATTCTCAGCGGTCTTGTTGCAGGAAACTTCAGCGCATTCTGGATAGGAATGGTCTTTTTCGGCCTTATGTTTGTTGCCTATCTTGCATCACAGTTTGGTCTTAATGGAATTATGGATTATCCATCAATTTTCGCATTTGGTCTTGTTGCATTCGGGTTCCTTGGTATGGGTCCGGTAACAATTGCCGTTGATAGCTATGGACCTGTAGCGGACAACGCACAGTCTATTTACGAATTGTCACTGATCGAAGAAGACAAGAACGCTTCAAGTGAAATTCAGAAAGAGTTCGGTTTCACACCCGATTTCAACAGGGCAAAACATTATCTCGAGGCAAATGATGGAGCCGGAAACACCTTTAAAGCAACCGCAAAGCCTGTACTTATCGGTACTGCGGTTGTTGGCGCCACAACAATGATTTTCTCGCTTATTCTTGTTCTCAAGAACAAACTTGGTGTTGAACCGGAAACGATTTTGAACATACTCAATCCATACACCATGCTCGGATTCATTTGCGGCGGAGCAGTGATCTACTGGTTTACCGGTGCGTCAATACAGGCAGTTACAGCCGGTTCCTATAAAACTGTTGCGTATATAAAGAAAAACATTAATCTTAACAAAGCAGGTGGGAAAGCGTCAGTTGAGAACTCCAAGGAAGTTGTTAAGATCTGTACCCAGTTCGCACAGAAGGGTATGGTTAACATTTTCGGAGCGATCTTTGCGTTTACACTTGCATTCTCATTTTTCTCTGCACCGTCCGCATCGGCAGTTGCACCAAATGAACCGGTAGCATTCTTTGTAGCGTACCTGATTTCAATTGCAGTCATAGGCTTGTATCAGGCAGTGTTCATGGCTAACGCCGGTGGATGCTGGGATAATGCAAAGAAAATTGTGGAAGTTGACTTAAAAGAAAAGGGTACACCGCTTCACGCGGCTACCGTTGTTGGTGACACCGTTGGTGATCCATTCAAGGATACATCATCTGTCGCGCTCAACCCGATCATTAAGTTCACAACACTTTTCGGTCTTCTTGCGATGGAAATTGCTATCAGTGGTACGGTTGGAAAAATTGCCCCATATCTCGCAGCAGGTTTCCTACTTGTCGGATTATTTTTTGTCTGGCGCTCTTTTTACAGAATGCAGGTTCCTGTAGAATCGTTTAATTCGAAGTAATTAAGTGATTGTTTAATTTGATAGACCTTCTAAATTAACGGCTTCATGGAAAACCATGGAGCCGTTTTTTTTGTATATGCCTTTACCCATTCATGCATTATGCTTGCATTTTCATGCACTTTTTGGTATATTAATAAATGGAGGGATTAAAATCATGGCAACACTACAGGTTAGAGAAATTGATGACAGGCTATATGAGTTCATAAAGACATCTGCAAAACTCCAAAACCGTTCGATTAGTCAGGAGGTTATAACAATTCTGCAGAATTATTGTACCTCATCTCAAAAACTGCATAAAAATGCTACTGAGGAGTTCCTTGCATTAACAGGAGCCTGGTATGATGACCGTGATGAGCAGACAATTGCTGACGACATCAGAAGCAGTCGGAATAATTCTCCACGTTTTGGAGCACAAAGTGGCATTTTTGATTGATACCGACATAATAATTTATAGCCTTAAAGGTAACACTGGCGTTCAGAAATGGATGCTTGCAACTCAAAACGTACCTAAATTTATTTCGGTTGTTACTTACGGTGAACTGATCTATGGTGCAAAGAAATCAATGCATCCTGAAAAAAATTGTGCGACGGCAAACAGGATTGCGGATCTATTTCAAATTATTGATATTAACCGGGGGATCATTGAATTATTCGGTGAATTGAAAGCCCGCCTCGAAGTATCTGGCAGCAGAATAGATGATATGGATCTTCTGATTGCATCAAGCGCAATGTATATGAATTTATCTCTTGTTACAAATAATACTACACATTTCAGCAGGATTGACTCACTGGTTTTGGAGAATTGGAAATAATAAGTATTACTTACAGAACCTGAACCAGCCTCCAAAGCCGGACTCATTTCCAGGTACCGGCAGCAGATCTTCCAATAACAATCTTTATCAACCCAATCAGTTAAAAATGTATTTTTAGATAATGGCACGAGGAAGACATCCAACACGACTGCATATTGCTCCACCAACTCCGGAGGTTGCAGAAAAATATTTACGATCATGGTATGGTGGAGATATTATCCGGGAACCACACCGTTTTCCAGGGTTGACATCACAGGAACTATTTGGCAACAATAATCCTTTAGAGATTGATTTCGGCTGCGGCATGGGCGTTTTGACATGCGACAGGGCCAGACAAAATAGCGGCAGGAACATTATTGGTATTGACTTTTCACAAAAGCCCTTATTCTGCGGCATTCATGAGGCACATAATTCCGGACTGGATAATGTTAAATTTGTCCGAAGCAATTTCAATGCGATAATGCCCCTCCTAAAACCATCATCGATAACAAAAGCCTACTATCTCTTCCCCAATCCAGCCAGGGATTATTTTAATAAGCGGGCCAATGATGGAAGAATGAGATTTCTTGCGGCAATTTACAAGGCACTTGCAGATCAGGGACAATTTATTTTTGCGACCGATTCATCAGAGCTCTTTAAATGTATGGAAACTATAATAAAAACTGAACTCCGATACAGCAACGTATCAGTCGATCTTGACGCAAGTGGAATATATACCTGGTACCGGAATATCTGGGAATCGCGCGGTAAGGATATTTTTGGTATCACGTTTTCGAAAACGGGCAGTGCGGCAGGAGCTTGATGTCTGCTTTACACTGGTGTAACCTTAGGTGAACAAAACACAGTGAAATGAGTTCTGGGCTAATTGACAATTATGACCTCTCCCCCTGCCCCCTCTGGTCCTGCGACCACTTCGATGCGTCGTCCCACAAAGCGAGGGGGTTGAAAATGATTTCTATCCAAGCTGTACTTTTCAGAAAAAATCATGGTAATCATGGTAATCACACCAATCATGGTTCAGACAATTTGCGATAGTGAAATAGAAAATTGAATATCTGCTGCTAATCGAGTCTGGAATAGACTGAATAATTCGGAGTGAACATTCCACATGAGTATAATCTATGCTCCTCATCGTACCATCTAAGGATTGCATTTTGAACTGTCGACACATTGTAGACAGTTCCTGAGCGGAATGATTAAAAGTACCTTAAAAAAAGAATTTCCTTGCTTTTCTGTATCCAATCAGATACATTATTGGTATGTATATACTTAAGAAGACAGCATTATTTGATACCTGGTTGAAAGGACTTCGTGATATAACGGGTAAAGGGAAAATACTTGTACGGATTAAGCGGACTGAGTCAGGTAATCTTGGTGATTACAAAGCTTTAGGTTCTGGATTATATGAAATGAGAATTGATTACGGTCCCGGCTATCGGCTTTACTTTATGAAAGATCAGAACACAATAATACTACTTCTTTCCGGTGGGATAAAATCATCACAGGAAAAGGATATCAAAAAAGCTCTTAACATGATAAAAGAAATTACGGTGCACCATGGAAATAAAAATATCAAATTTTGATGTTTCAGAATACCTGGATGATGAAGAAACAATCGCATCCTATCTTAGTTCAATAATTGAAGAAGGTGATCCTCAACTCCTGCTCGCAGCTATAAGTGACGTTGCAAAGGCACGCGGAATGACTAAAATAGCATCAGATTCCGGATTAGGAAGAGAAAGCTTATACAAAGCATTAAAACCTGAATCAAAACCACGTTTTGAAACGGTCTTGAAGGTTCTGAATTCTTTAGGAGTTAAAATCCAGTTTAATGCACTACACGATAGCAGTAACGGGAATATAAACGTTAACAAAACAGCAAATTCCAATAGTGTATCAAAAATCAGGAAACCGGCATCACAAAGAAATACAATGCGTCATGTAAAGTAACAATTCACATTACTGGCAGACTAAACTTTTCTGTCACATTTCCAAATTACAGTTTGAACAATTTGCGAAAGGAGACGATTCGTTCTTCTCCGCAGTTTGAATTCACGCACGAATTTGAAGGGAATCCAGAAGTAAAAAATATTTTTTCTATCAGGTAAATTGGGCAGATTTACCTTTTCAGCAGTTTGAATTCACGAACAAATCTCCTCATCTTGACAATGTCAAAAACATCTTCACTATCCCGTACACCACCGTATGTTTTCAAACTGCTCTTCGTCTTCCCATTTAGCGATTTCAACTGTTTGAGCGGTGCTGGCGCAAGGTGCCGTGACTGGTGACGCGTAATGAGTGGCTGGCAGAACTAATCTTTGCGTATGATAAGCGAGTTTTGGCGGTAATTGTAAATGTGCCAGCTAAGGGAGCGCGGGAAGGGGGTTGAAATGGATTTTTTTCTTTCTGTACCTATCCGGAAAAATCATGCCCATCATGGAAATCATCGAAATCATGGTTCAGACAATTTGCGATAGCCGTGTAAAGTGATCTGACAAAAAGAGAATCATCAGATTACTGAAACA
>CAYMGX010000068.1:0-20900 GCA_964390065.1 uncultured Fibrobacter sp.
CCGGTACAGATGGCACGGGCGTTTCGTCTTGCTGTTGAAGCCGGCCGTCTTGCATATCTGAGCGGTCCCGGAAGTATATCAAAACTCGCCAGAGCATCATCACCACCGCTAACTGGATTTTTAAAGAGCTGAGAGAGCCTCACCCCCCGCCCCCCTCTCCGCTCGCGGAGAGGGGGAGTGAAGAGCTGAATAACAGTAATTATCTTTTGAGGTGCAAGGAGTTGGAAATTACCAATCGTGTCAGGAGTTTCAGAAAGAATATGACTGATGCAGAAGCTATTATCTGGAGTGTACTCAGAAACAAAGGAATTGGTTTTAAGTTTGTCAGAGAAAAACCATTCAGATTTACACATGAAGGAAAAGAGATTCATTTTATTGCTGATTTTTACTGCAAAGAGTGCAAGCTGATTGTTGAAATTGATGGTGAGATTCATAATCTGCAGGAGAAGTATGACGAAATACGGTCGATGTTTTTTAATTATGAAAAAGATATAAAATGCATCAGGTTTACAAACAACGAGGTTACCAATTCAACAGAATTGGTAATAGATACAATAAAAAAGGAATGTAGTAACCGCATCTCCTTCCTCTCCCCCTCTCCGCAAGCGGAGAGGGGGCCGGGGGGTGAGGCTCTCTCTTCCAGGGCAGGAACTATATGTCAATTATAAACGAAATAAAAAAATATGATAACTTTGACTTTGACAAGTATTGCAAGTCAATTACCAGAGAAAAAGCATTGTCGATTCTAAATAAAGCATCATTAACAGAAATGGACTTTCTGGCCCTGCTCTCTGATGCAGCAGGGGAGTGTATTGAAGAAATGGCGCAGAAGGCGCATCAGGAAACCCGAAAACATTTTGGTAATGTAATGTTCCTGTTTACACCACTGTACATTTCCAATCACTGTTCCAATGTCTGCCCCTATTGTTCATTTGCACGACAGCACCGGATATCACGGAAACATCTCAGTCTTGATGAGATCAGAATTGAGGCGCAGAATATTGCTAAAAAGGGAATCAGGCATATACTTGTTCTGACAGGCGAATCAAATACTACCGCAACGCTTGATTATTTGAAAAATGCAATGTCCATTATCAGGGAATATTTCTCAACAGTTGCAATCGAGATCTATCCTCTTGACAATTCGGGGTATCGTGAACTTGTGGCAAGCGGCGCCGATGCGCTGACAATTTACCAGGAAACCTACAATAAACCACTGTACGAAAAGCTTCACAAAGGCGGCCCGAAAGCAGATTATCTGTTTCGTCTTGATGCCCCCGAGAGAGGGTGCGTTGAGGGAATGCGGGCGGTAACTGTCGGTGCGTTGTTTGGACTTTACGAGTGGAGAAGTGAAGCCTTCTTTTCTGCATTGCATGCATTTTATCTTCAAAAGAAATACCCATCAGTGGAGGTAAACGTTTCGTTTCCAAGACTCAGGCCTCTGGCCGGAGAATTTCATGTTGAGCATCCTGTCAATGACACGATGTTTGTACAGATGATGACTGCCATGCGTATTTTTATGCCATCAGCGGGTATTACCGTGTCAACCCGTGAATCTGAGGAATTCAGAAACGCAGTTGCACGGCTTGGCGTTACAAAAATGTCTGCAGGCGTATCGACCGCTGTGGGAAGTCATTCCGAAGAGCCGTCAACAGCTCAGTTCGAAATAGCCGATACCCGTTCTGTTGACAAAATGAAATCAGATCTGGTTGCGATGGGGTTTCAACCGGTCATGCACGACTGGAACAGACGATATATTCTGTAATGACAGTTGTTGGGGGTTTAAACGGATTATAAACGAGTTGCTTTAACAGATGTGTACTGGTTTATGCTTACGAAATACACCATTGTCATAAAACGATACATTGTTGGCTATTGCCATCAATGGTGGTCTGAATCTATTAATGTTATCAATTCCCGCCCCCTTGTAATGCATTGATTTTCAAAAAGTCCCATTACGGGGGGATTTAGGGGGCGCGGGTACGTTAAGGGGATTTTCATGGATACTTTTTGCTTTGTAAGACCTGAACACTTGAATCATCATAGTTTTCTTTTCGGAGGTCAGTTATTAAAGTGGATCGATGAATACACGTGGCTCGCTGCTGCGAGGGATTATCCCGGCTACATTCTGGTCACAAGAGCAATGGATACCATTCAATTCAGAAAAAGGGTTCATAACGGAGCAATTTTAAGATTTTCCATGGTGAAGCAAAAACAGGGTACATCATCGGTGACGTATGCTACCGAGGTATTTGCTTCTGATCAAACTTCCATATCCGAGGAGCTCGTTTTTTCAACACATGTTACTTTTGTTGCTGTAAATGAACAGGGTGAGAAAGTAACTCTTCCAATTAAGGATTCTACTGTTTCGGTAGAAAATTCGTAATTTCAATAGACCATGTCGACATACAAATGCCACGTTGGACTTGTTATGAATCTCGTTTCACCTCTTGGCCTTCGCGGATCGGATGGCCATACAAAATCGATAACAGCCGTTTTCTGTAAACTGGGAACAAGCACTCGCAGTGATCCCCCGATTCCCATTCCCGATTGTACTTTTCCGTCAATTGACAAAAGATCCTCAAGTGATGGCGCAATGCGGCAGTAATCAAAAATCAGCGCACCATCAAGGCGATAATCAAGGTTCTTAAAGGCATCATTGATTCGCCATAAAACAGGCACATCCATTGGCGGGAAATGATAAATCATGAATTTGTACTCTGCTGAGAAAAACCCCGCATCACGGGCGCGTAACGTTGTTGCATCAAGGGGGAGCTGTCCGCGGATATACCCTCTGGTCGAACTGCCTTCTGCACCATAGCCCATTTCGTGGTATTCCCCGGTATATTTTGTACGCATATGTAATTGTAAACGGGTTGCGAATTTGTGATTCGTGAAAATGAACGGTTGATAAAACCGGAAGTCACCGACAAACTGGTAGTATGGTGTAACCATATCCGGATGAAGGGCGTTGGTCTGAAATGTTGAATAGAATGCCCACCCTTTTGATGGATCAAAGCGGGCATTACAATAATCGGTTCCGGTCGCAAGGTAGCTGAATAGTTCATCAATCCGGATGACCGAAGTCTCTTTGCGTGAATTTACATGAAAGGAATCAACTGTAGGAACGGTGTCTTTAAATATGGCGTATTTTTCACGTTTTTCATGATAGGGGATCAGGCCAAAAAATATGCGGGAGTGTGAAAACGCCTTTCGTCCGACCGAAATCCGTCCGGAGATTATTGACTGATCAATTTTTGCCCATTGACCCGGTGCCATTTCAAGGGTAAGACCGGTGCTTAAATACCAAGGGGTCGGGAATAGTGGCTTTGTCCAGTATGCGCTGACCGATCTCCAGTCCCAGATACTTGCCTGTAAGCGAAGTGATTCCATTTTACCGCGAAAATTTTTATCTTCGACGCCCAGATGAAGCCTCCACCAGAATGTCTCCTCGCCGTATTTTCTTAAGTAATACTCGCCTCCGATATCGTAAAGATTATACGCGAGCCCCTCAATCAGGATCACATATAAATGAACACCATCACTCCTGACTAATTTAATGATATCAACCTTTGAGAAAATATCAGTATTTTTCAAACGTTCACGTGCGGCTGCAACTTTTGCTGAATCATAAACCATGCCGGTATCTATTTGAAGAAAATTTTTTACAACTGATGTGTCGGTGCGTTTGTTTCCCTGAATGACAATTTCGCATATAGTCAATGAGTTAGCGGATACGATTGCAGATGAGTCATGAGAGAAAGCCTGTAGTGACATGCATAACAGAAACAGATATGTTACAAGTGTTCTCAAAATATAAATATTCCTGTCTGCCATTATAGAATGTTTCAAATACACACACTTGTTATGTGCAAAGTGTCAATGTTGCAATAGTAAAAAAGTGACGGAAGATCTGTAAGCCGGGTTCTGTCTTTTTCACAGTACATGAAAGAGGCAGTCATTTATCTGGCCTCAGGATATGATCCCGAAGCATTGAGCAACCCACCCGAGAAATGAGAGACGGACAGCCTCCAACCCGTAACGCTTTCGCGGCCGGGAAATCTTTCTCCTACTTGGTCTTGCACCGGATAGGGTTTACCGTGCTTCCTTAAAAGGAACGGTGGGCTCTTACCCCGCCTTTTCACTGCTCACCCCGTTCCCGCATAAGATGCGGGGCAGAGCGGTCTGTTCTCTGTGGCACTTTCCGTACCCTTACGGGCCCCTCCCTCAGCAGGAGGTATCCTGTCCTGTGGTGCCCGGACTTTCCTCTGCAATACTATCAGGTTGCCCTGACACATTACAGCGACTGCCCGATCTTCCGTCACGAGTGAAAAATACATCGTGGTTCTGCCAAAACGTGATCTGTATCTTTATTGTATCATAATCCAGGATTCCCGATGTATCACTTCTTTACCCCATCACTTCTATCCAGAATGTATACTATCAAACGAATATTTTCACAATAACATTTGAAACAATCAAAATTTTCCGCACATAAACTGCGGTATGAAGTACGATTTTTGTGGCGATTTTTACTGAAGACGATTTAAAACGATACTCTTTTGCTGCGGTTATTGAAAATGGCCGGAAAAGCTTTATGCGCGGGCGTGTTTCCAATCTGCATTTTATCGGTAATGATATCATTGCAATTGTCAAGGGGGACCGCCAGTACAGGGTTGCCATTAACCGTGCTGATGCTGATCTGAGTTTTGGATGTGATTGCGGATTTGCCTATGGTGGCGCCTGTGAACACGCAGTGGCAGTGATGCTCGCTGCGAATGATAATCAGGCGATACAGGTGGGGATTAATTGGGATGATCTTCTTACTGGTACATCAACACATGAACCTCCTGTTACGGTAGTATCGCCGGTTACCGTATCCGCTGTTGTTCCAACCGTGATGCAACCGGTTCAATCGCGCATCCCACCAGTTTCAGTTACGACACCAGATACAAGAAATGATCTTTTTGATACAGCACTGCAGCAAACGGATATCGATTGCGACGCAGATAGTGATATTGATGAATCGTCAATAGCGCTTACAGAAATCCCGGCATCAAAACCGGTTGTACGGATCTATCTTTCTGAAACAGAACTGATGCTCCTGGTTGAGCTGCGTTTTGCATATAATAATGGTACAACCGAGTTTCTTCAGAGTGATAACAGGCAGTACAAGATAATTGCAGGTGATAGTGGTACGTTTTGTAAAGTGCATCGTTCACGTGTTCGCGAAATGTCAATTGTTGCGAAGATGATTGAGTTTGAGCTGGTGCAGTATCAGACTGGTTTCTTTACCCCCTCAGATGATCCACGGATCTGGACTCTTCATGAGCTGCCCCGGCTTGCTGCTGAAGGGTATGAGATTTACGGACAGGAAAAACTAAAAAATACCAATGCCCGCAAATGCACACCAAAACTCAGTGTTGCAATAAAAACAAATAACGCACTGTTTGAATGTAATGTTGAAGTCTCCTTTGATGGTATCTCGGCAACGCTGGCATCACTGATCCATGCTATTCGACATGGAAGTAAATTTGTACTGCTCACTGATGGCACAAGTGGTTTGCTTCCTCAGGAGTGGGTTGAGAAATTCGCAGGGCTTTTCGCAGCTTTTGAAACTGATAACAATGCAAAAACGTTGTCAATAAGGGAATCACATGTTGCGCTTGCTGGTATGCTTTACGATATGGCTGATATCAGGAGCTCTGACAATGAGTTTCTTGCCAAAAAGGATCTTTTTGCAACATTTAAAGGTGTCGAGAAGCATAATCCGCCGCAAACATTTCATGCGTCAATGCGTCCCTATCAGTTGGCCGGGTATGAATGGTTTTACTTTCTGAAAAAGTTTAAATTCGGCGGATGCCTTGCTGATGACATGGGGCTTGGAAAGACTGTGCAGACTCTTGCTCTTTTACAGAAAGAGAAAGAGAACAGTGAACCGCACCCGTCACTGGTGATCGTACCGACATCACTGCTATTTAACTGGCAGCGTGAAGCGCAGAAGTTTGCACCTGCATTACAGGTGCTTTGTTATCATGGTAACACGCGTGCAAAGTATAAAGATATTATGGCTATGGCAGATATCGTACTGACATCCTACGGGACTGTGCTGCGCGATGTCGAAATGTTATCAAAAATCAATTTTCATTATATCGTTCTTGACGAAGCGCAAGTAATCAAGAATCCATCAGCACACATAAGCCAGGCACTACGTCAATTGCGGTCTACGTATCGGCTGGCACTAAGTGGAACACCGATTGAAAATAATCTGTCGGAGCTCTGGAGCATGTTTTCATTTATCAATCCGGGAATGCTTGGGTCATTCAGAAATTTTGCGACAAATTTTATAAAGCCGATTGAAAAAGAGATGAACGATCAGGCTGCGGATGTACTTCGGCGGCTGCTTTTTCCTTACATATTGCGAAGAACTAAACAGCAGGTTGCTAAGGAACTTCCGCCGAAAAATGAGATCGTGATGTATGCAGAGATGCTGCCGAAACAGAAAATGATTTACGATATCACCCGCGAGATGTACCGGGGAAAAATTGAAGACTCCTTTGAAAAAGAGGGGAGTGACCGTACAAAATTTCAGATTCTCGAAGGCATGCTGCGATTGCGTCAGATCTGCTGTCATCCTCAGATGATGGATCCGACGTTTACAGACGATAGTGGTAAGTTCAGGCTGATTGAGGAGAGCATCGTTGATGTGACATCGGAAGGTCATCGCGTACTTGTGTTTTCGCAGTTTGTAAAATCACTCGAAATCATGAGGCAGCGGATTGCTGAAAAGGGAATACATAGCGAGATGCTTACAGGGTCAACACCTGATCGTCAGAAGGTCGTTGACAGATTTCAAAAAGAGAATGGTGCGCCGGTATTTTTTATTTCGCTTAAAGCCGGGGGGACGGGGCTTAACCTGACCGCCGCTGATTATGTAATACATATGGACCCCTGGTGGAATCCGAGTGCAGAAAACCAGGCATCCGACCGCGCCTACAGAATCGGTCAGACCCGCACGGTATTTGTTTACAAGATGATAACAAAGGATTCAATTGAGGAACGAGTTCTCGAGATGCAGCAGCGTAAACAGCATCTCATGCAGAGTATCATCCACACCGAAAAGTCATTTTTCAAACAGCTGACAAAAGACGACGTCCTGGGGATGTTTACCTGAGATTGAGTAACGCTTTTGTATATGTTTTTCGAATTAATATTCTTATCTGGTATCCGAATTTCAACGTTACGTTATTGAAATTGCACCCCTCAACCTCAATCTTAACCTTAACCTTAACCTTAACCTTAACCTTAACCTTAACCTTCCTTTCTTTTCAACCTTCTTTCTCTATCTTCTCAATCGAAAACATTGACGTACTTACTTTAAACGGATCCGATTCAAATTCCATTCTGTTTATTATTTTGTCAATATCTACGGCAATTTCAGGAGCGATATTCTGATCTTTCATATGCTGAACTTTGGCGCGGATCTCATGAAAGGTCTTCTGCAATTCAACCCCAAGACTGTTGCATTTGTCCGAAAGATCTTTCATTTCTTCTTTTTCCCTGAACTGCAGCGTTGCACCAAGTTTTCCCTGACGCAGCAGTGAAAGCCATTTTTCTATTTTGTAAATTGGAACAGCATATTTACGTGAAGAATACAAACCGATACCAAATGCAAGCAGAAGGCTTATAAGAGCACTGATAATAAGTGCGGGTAAAATAATGTAAAGGATGTTTTCTCTGGTTAGATCCTGAGTTGCTTTATCAAGCTGATACACAACTGTAGTTTTAAACCTCCAGAAGTAAACAAGAAACAGCGTTGATGATGCGACTACTGTGGAGACTAATGCAGAAAGAAGAATATTCTTTATCATACGTAACTGAAGTGACTTCTTGATGAAGAAGTTCCCGATTGGTCTTCTGGTGACTGCTTTTGTCATACGGTCCTCCGGATTTTGTAATAACAATATATAAGATGTAGTATATCATGATTGTAACTGTAGTGACAAGGTGCATGTTACGAAAAGAGACCTCCCCCCCCCCGGCCCCCCTCTCCCATAGGAGAGGGGGGAGGATGGGAAAAAAGAAAATCAGTGCAAATCCAGCTCCCCTCTCCTATGGGAGAGGGGGTGGGGGTGAGGCCTTTGATCAACAGATAAATGGTTCGGAATGCAGATCAATGTGGTTTTTAGATTTGACAACAATGTAAATTATGAAGACATTGGGAACGTACATGTAATGATTGGAGAACGTTAATGTTTTTTTGTAGAAATATTATTGGGATTATTCTCTTAACCGCTTCAATATCAATATTTTCGGTGTATAGTCAGGATGATAGCGATTCGCTTCTTTTTCAGATCAAGCTTACTGATGATACCAATACAGTCTATGGTTGCAGGTGGGATGACCGGGTGCAGTTAAATCTTGCCGGGCCGGTACTTATGGAAAAAGGCTCACTACTTTTTTATTCAAAGTTCGGGTATCTGTTATTTGGGAAAGATGGGAAACTCCTTGATCAACACTCGCTCTTTAAGGATAACGCAAAAGAAAAAGATGCCCCGATGGTACTTGCATCGCCTCTGGACAGTACGACTATTCTCTATTATAGGCTTGCACCTGACGCACAACCGGAGATCTTCCAGAAACGGCTTTTCAAGAATGATTTTAAAAAAATGGATGTAGAAAAGTATCCGTTTCTTTCAGAAATTCATCGTCAGCAACTATTTAACATCGCCAGCAACAGTATCGTTGATGTTATGGGTACAAAGTCATTTTTACAGCAGCATCTGATTGGGTATACTTCGCTGGCAGGTGGTCTGCGCTGGTGGACAACGGATAAAATGTACTCCTTTTCATCACCGATGATTGTGGTTGATGATGATGCTTATACGTCCTTTTTCCCCGGGATTAAAGCGGATCAGCCATGCCCGGTAAAACGTCACCTTATCGAGCCTCTTGGTGTATTCCAGTCGGATGGACGATGGTTTTATTATGGTTTGTATAGCTCAATGGGTAATACCTCTGATGAGTATTATCAGGTGATGGTCCTGTGTGATCAGGCGGGTAATATTTTGTCAAGTGATAAGCTGCTTAAGCAGGAAATAACTTCTGCCGTACTCGCTCACAAAAAAGAGAGTAATACCAACTACACCGTGCGAATGGCCGGACGTCATGTGTTTGTTCCTGCCATTGACAGACGAGGTTACCTCTATTATGGAATACTCAATTATGAGTGGAAAAAAATTGATGTGTATCAGCGAAAGCACACGCATTATGTTCCGGTGGTGACAAAAAACAATCTCGAGGAGAAATTTACTTTTGAAAGCGGTATGGAGTTTGAACCGATAAAACTTGAGTGCAATGCAATGGCTCTTAAAGGGGTAAGGCCGGAAGTTATTTTGACAAATGGTAAAGAACTTAATGTTCTTGACAATGAGCAGACTGCACGTAAGGGCTTTTTTGTAACGGTTCACCGATATACAGATGAGAATCTGAAAACAAAGCTTAACAGAGTACAGAGTTCGCTGGATTCGACAGTGCAGAAAATTCAGGACTCCATTGCTAAGCAATCAACGTCATGGTGCCCCTATGCTATTGCTATCAATCAGGAAAAAACAGGGGAGATTGCGAAGCTGTATTATGGTTTCGGTGATGTTATCATGACTGCCCGGGTAGTGGAGGTTACTGCGACAAAAGAGGTATTTATCAGGGTTGATCTTGACAAATGGGCAGAAATTCTTGTGTTTACAACGGACGGGAAATATCAGAGTCGTTTTATTTTTAATCGTCAGCCATTTAAAGAACGAAAAGATCTTGTTGTCATTTCAGAAAAACGTGAAATCGTTGAACGTGACTTTGAGTCTGACAAAAGTGGAAAAACCTACAAAAAATGGGAACTTCAGTAAGTCCCCGATTACCGTTGCTGCCTGACGATCTGAATGATGAACAGGTAGCGGCTGTCACTGCAGATTATTATCATCACATTCTTGTTCTTGCCGGTGCGGGTTGTGGCAAAACCACGGTGCTTGCGCGGCGTATCAGTTACCTTGTTGAAAACGGTTTTGAATCATCATCGCTGTGTGCACTCACATTTACCCGTAAAGCTGCTGACGAAATGGCGCTGCGTGTACGATCTGGAATCAAAAGTGATACCGGGGTACCATTAATTCACACGTTTCATAGTTTCGCCCGATCGATCCTGCTTGATGCCATTGATGGAAAACTGAATTTTAAGCGGATCGGTTATGACACGTTTCCACGTCTGCTGGAGGGACCAGACCGCTGGCAGATGCTGGCAAATTTAACAACAAAAGAACAGCGTCGGTTGTACAATCTTGACATTGTGTCACTGGATAATCTTCTTACTAAATTTGAAGTATTCCCTGAATGCATAAAAGGAATCACTCCTGAGAAATATGCGTATCTTAGGGGAATATATGAACAGTTTACAGAAGAAAAAAAAGCAGAAAGCCTTTGGGATTTTTCTGATATGTTAAATGGATGTCTGGAACTGTTCCGGGGACACGGGCAAATTCTCAATCATTACAGGGCAGCGTTTCGTGCAGTTCTTGTCGATGAATTTCAGGATACAAATCCATTGCAGATTGAAATCGTGAAACTTCTTCTGGGAGACACAATAAAATTATTCGCTGTCGGGGATGATGATCAGGCGATTTATGGCTTTCGGGGAGCAGATATCCGCCCGACACTTGAGTTTACATCGGTATTTCCCGGAGCGCAGATTGTCAAACTTCAGATTAATTATCGCAGTTCCAGAGCGATTCTTGACTATGCGAATAAGATATTCAGGCATAAGGATGCTGTGTATCGAAAAGTACTCGTACCGGGAAACAAGGCCATTCCTTTTTCTGGCAAACCGGAAAAGAAAAGGTTTGATACTACGGATTTACAAATCGAGTGGATTGAAAAAACAGCGAAAAAGATTTTTGCAGAATCCGCAATATCAATAGACAAAATGGTTATATTGTGCAGGACCAATGAATCCGTATGTACGGTTATGAACCTGATTGCTCAGAAATTCAGCGGATTATCAGAAATTGGAGTTCTTACCGTGCATAAAAGTAAGGGTCTTGAATTTCCGGTAGTGTTTTTAACAGATCTTGAAGAAAGCATATTTCCATCATATAGATTACCTCACGCGAAACCACTCAGGAGCTGGCTCGACTTTATGCGGAGTCTTTTTCAAAAACGCATTTTAATTGATTGTGACTGGGATGAGGAACTACGGCTGTATTATGTGGCTGTCACCCGTGCACAACGGTTTTTGTATTTGCTGTCTGTAAAGAATAAGGAAATGTACAACCGTTTATTTCGCCTTGAACCATCAAGGTTTTTAAAAGGTAGCCTCACCCCCCAACCACCTCTGCGCAAGCGGTAGAGGCAGAGCGCCCGTTTCAATATTTCCCTTGAATCCGTCGAAGTCACACGTAATCTTGTGAGAGTAACAATTGACGATACAATACTTGTTTCTATTATCGATGACGACCGGGCTGAACATAAGATACGACTGCTGTGCAGCGAATCTGATCGCATGAAAATCGCATTTCCAGAGTGGAGAACCATGCTTGAATGTATCAAAACAATTTTGGCAGCACTGAAAGTGGATTATGTTCGTCTTGACTGATACACTATTGATTGTCACTGCATACCGCTCTGCAGGAAAATCATCAGATAACGATTTTTATACAATTCAGGCGGCGACAAACATGCCACTATGTAGCAAGGTTACAATTGCAGCTACTGGTGTATCCAATTATTTGACAAATAAACACATAGGCAGGTTCTCATGACCCGGACAGATTACAGAGACTGTTTTTTATCAGCGAATGTTGACTGATAGTGAGTTTCAGGAAGTGATTTTCTACCTTGCCGGTAAACATGGAATAAAAAGTTAAAAAAAGATCAAACAACCATTGCTTTTAATCCGTGATATGTTGTATCTTACTAATACCTACATAATAATCCTCATTGCAAGGTCCTCTTGCAGACAATTTGGGTGAAGCGGAAGGCGTCAGGTAGTAATACCTGGCGCTTATTTTATATCAGAATAAAAAGTCGGTTGACAGGAATGCAGAACGTCGTTCCCGTGTGATATCTGAAATGAGCGTTTTATTTGTGTCATTCAATTTTGCTGCAACAAGTGTACGAATTGAAAATACCTTTAACGCATCCGAAACGCTAAGAGTTCCCTCTGCGCTGTCCTTCCTCCCGGTAAACGGGAATACATCAGGACCGCGCTGACATTGTGAATTAATGTTTACTCGTGATACCTGGTTAACCATTTTATCGATAAGTGCAGCCATCACCTCCGGATTTTTACCAAAAAGGCTGACCTGTTGACCATACGATGATTCAAATACATATTGAATTGGTTCTTCGATATTGTTAAACGGGACAATGGGGACGACCGGGCCAAACTGCTCTTCTGTGTAGACACGCATATCTTTGTTTACCGGATAAAGGACTGCCGGCATATAGAGTGATTCAAGGTAGGTGCCACCCGATTTGTTACAAATGCGGGCACCTTTTGCCTGTGCGTCCCTGACTATTTCGCTAAGATAGGGCACTTTGTTTTCTTCCGGAATCGGTGTAATCGACACACCGCTGTCCCAGGGCATTCCACATTTTAGATTGCTCACACCGGTACACAATTTGGCGACAAATTCATCAACCATACTCTTGTGAACGAAGAGAATTTTCAGTGCTGTACAGCGCTGGCCGTTAAACGAAAGCGAACCGGTTATACACTCTTTTACAGTGCTGTCAATGTCTGCATCTTCAAGGATAATACCTGCGTTTTTTGCATCAAGACCAAGAACGCACTTCAGACGGTGGGGAAGGGGATGCTGCTTCTTTAACGTACCGGCAACCCTGCTTGAACCGATAAATGCGAGTACATTTACTTTACCTGATGTCATAATCGGCGGAATAATTTTTGAGCCGCTTCCGTACACTGTGTTGACAACACCTGCAGGGAAGCTGTCTCTGAATGCCTCCAATAGCGGGCGATGCAATAACACACCATGTTTAGGTGGTTTGAAAATAACGGTGTTACCCATGATCAGTGCAGGGATAAGCGTTGTGTACGTTTCATTGAGCGGATAATTATACGGTCCCATACAAAGTACAACGCCAAGCGGGGCCCGCCTGATCTGAGCTGCGATTCCCTGTTGTATTTCAAAACGTGATGAACTCCTGTCGAGTGACTTCAGTGCTTCTATAGTGTCAACAATGTATTCTACTGTTCTGTCGAACTCCTTTTCTGAATCAGGAAGATTTTTGCCAATCTCCCACATCAGTAATTTTACAACATCACCTCTTTTTTCTTTCATGCGGCTTACAAACTGTTCTACATGTGCAATGCGTTTTTCAACACTCATTGTCGGCCATGCACCACAACCGTTACCGTATGCTTTCACTGCTGCGTCAAGCGCGAGTATTGCTTCTTTTTCTGTAAGAAAAGGATAGCTGCCTATGCATTCTGCAACGAGCGATCCATTATCAGAAATGCGTACAGGTGAGATGACATCCTGCACCGGACCATTCCACTCGTGGAGGATACCATCAATAAGGTAGGTTTTCTGGTTGATTTTCTGAGATAACGTAAATTGTGAACTGATCTGTTCACGTGTCGGGAAATGTAAACTGTTGTCTGGTGTTGTCATATGAAATTCTCCCTTGGGTTATGCATACTATATAATAGTTTTAATGAAACGATAATCTTATTGTGTTTCACACAAGGTAGATCTGTGTAAATGTGTATGCCTTACAATGTTAGAGTCAATGTATTTCTTGTTCTTACGAGCCAATTTAATAAACATTTTAGTATTTTAATATCCTGTTTTACACCACAATAATCCCATATTTATAAAGTAAACCCTTGATTCCATCCACTGAAAATCGTGCAGACTTTAGACGGTTCTTTTCCGGGTCTATGCAATAATTGAAGGACGACACAAAATCTGATTTTTCGAGATTGGTTCGGTTGAATAGTGCTCCGCTCAAATCACAATTGTCAAAAAGAGAACCAGATAAATCGCATTCAGTAAAATCAGTTTCGATACACTTGTCGTTCTTAAAGGTTGTTTTAATTAATGGCAGCTTGAAAAAGGATGCATGTGTGAGATTGCAGTTTTCACAGAGTATCTCAAATCCTATTGAATTACAGTTTTCAAAGTGAATACCAAGGAGTTTACAATCAATAAACCTGACCGGGTTCAGCGTTGTGTTTACAAACTGTGCATTGCTTAAGTTACACATGTTGAAGGTGCAGTCAAGGAAAACGTAATCATTTAGTGATACATTCGAAAAATTGCATCCTGAGAAAATACAATTATCATATTCTCCTTTGCTTAGATGTTCATGCGTAAAGTCAGTTTTGGAAAACGTTATTGAATCGAATAGTGTGCTCATTATTTGTACCTTGAAGATTGTTGCTATAAAAAACTAACTCTTAACCGGTACCGACCGCAATAGATAGTTCAGAATTAATGTTTTATTTTTATTAGATAATAAATTATATTCCTTTGTACAGCTTGACCTGCAGGCAATTATTTCCTGGTAAATGGAGTGATGTGTATTGGAACTGAAATATGAACAGTATGAGTTTTCGCCCGTTCTGGGGTGGTCGGTATCACGATATGAAATGTTTGATAAATGCAAACGGCAATATTACTATAATTATTATTCCAAATACATTACCGATATTCCCGCGTACAAATTAAATAAACTAAAAAGTCTTACATCAGCTGCACTTGAAACCGGAAATGTTGTGCATGATGTTCTTGAAGCGTTTCTGAAACGATTACAGAAAAGTGACAGGGACATTGACGAAAAACGTTTTTTTGACTATGCACATTCTCTTGCTGAAAAATATTTCGCTGAAAAAACATTTATGGAACTACATTATAACTATGTTTCGGTTATTGATATGGAACGGGTTTTCAATAAGGTTGAAGCCTGTCTGACCAATTTTGTTAATGGCCCTGTATATGCATGGATATTCATGGCTGCGATCCGGGATCGTTCGAACTGGATGATAGAACCCGACGGGTATGGTGAGACACGCCTTGATGGACTTAAGGCGTATTGCAAGATGGATTTTCTACTCCCGGTCGACAAAGAAATTCATATTCTCGACTGGAAAACCGGAGCGAAGGATCTGGCGAAACATACACGTCAGCTGCTTGGGTACGCTGCTGCGACAAATAATAATTTTAATATTCCACTGGCGAACATTTTTCCGAAAATAGTGTATCTGTATCCGGTATACGATGAACTTGAGATAGAGTGCACAAAACTTGATTTCCCAACTCTTTACAAAACGATTCGTGAACAGACGATGGAAATGTACAGCTATTGCACTGATTATAATAACAATATTCCGAAACCAATCGATTCATTCCCGATGAGCCCGTCACCGTCTCTTTGTAAACAATGCAGATTCCAGGAGTTATGTTTCAAGGGACCTGCTGATGTTGATAAAACTATAGAATTTGACTGGTGATCAGGAAATAAGCAGCGGTACTGCGATCCGTAAAGCGGATGAGAACGGATTTCATCTGCTTACAATTGAGTGGTTTGTTACAAACAAGATCTGATATGCTGCTATTATAAAAAAAAGGCGATTGTTTAATCGCCCTTTTTTTTATAATAATATTTACTACACGATTGAGTCAGAGGACTCAATCTGTATATCAGTTCATCGTTGCATCTGCATCAATCTTTCTTCCCTGACGCAATGCTTCTGCCTGAAGTTCCTCAATGCTTGACATTGGTTCACCCAGATGCAGCATCATGAACTCTGCGTCGTCCGTGAGATCACAGTCGTTGAGATTTTTCAGAATGTACTTATAGTTCAATTCTGCAAGGTCTGGTTTATCAAGGTACTCATCATAAATAAAACCAATCATGAAAAATACATTACAGAATTTACTGGTATCATCACCGTGTAACAGATAGTTCCGGTAGTAACCTACAGCCTGGTAGTACGATTGACGTTCTGTAAGCAGTTTTGCAAGTTCAATTGTTGCACGCTTACCTTCCGGAGTAAATGCGAAATTGTCGACCAGTTTCTTATATTCCTGCTCTGCGGCATCAGATCTTGATGAATCACGGAGCGAGTCTGCTTTTGCAATAAGCTTTGAAGGCTCAATGATTTTATCGTCCTTGAGTTCATCCTGAAAATATTTAATAGTTGTCTTCTGACGGATGCTGTATATAATACTGTCAATCTGATCGATCTTCTTTTTCTGGTTGTAAACCCTGATACGGCTATTAATTTCGGTTGTATCCGGCTTAAGATTTGCATAACCAACGTCATCGGTATACGCAAAGAGAATAATTGAAGAATCGGGTACTGCTGCCGGTGTTACTTTTGTAGATAACTCTTTGGTTACATATGCATTGGCGTACTCAATCCTTAGTGCCCAGTCAAGACTTGCCTTGTAATGAGGATTCTTTTTAAGGTAGCCGCTTTTTTCGGCCCGTTGTGCAAACAGTTTCCATTTGAGAAGCCATTCAACCATTTCTTTCTTGCCGCTTCCCTGAGTAAAATTTTCTCTGCGATCATCAGGGAGCCAACTCAGAATAACATCAAGATCTTTCGGGGTAATGATCTTGCCATCACCGAAGATCTCATCGATACTGTCAGGATAAGCTTTGCCAAAGTCCTCTTTGTAAAATTTATTCATAAAGAAAAGAGGCGGGTTTTTCCTGACAGAATTCACCCAACTTTCATCAATCTCAGACTGAGGTGGCAGAGAGTCCTTGGGGAAGCTTTTCATGTAGGCGCTGTTCATAAACGCACTATCCGGTTTGTTGCGTTCACAAAACATCATGGTAATAATTTTCTCTTTTGCTTCATCAAAGGACTTTGTATAGGTAGAATCTTTCTTTGTTGTATCTGCTGGCTTGAATGTTTCAACAAACAAATTCTTGTTTGAATTGTAAAATCCTTTCAGTTCATCATCGGTAAAACCAAGATTTGGTGCAAGAACATCAAAAATGTAAAACTGTGCAGGATAGTATCGTTTTTTCCAGCTCCAGTCATCAGACTGGACCAGTTTCTTTTTCTGATCTTTGGGAAGTTTCGAAGAAAGCACTTCAACTTCTGTCATGAATGTCGCCGGAGAACGTTGACCTGGAAAAATGTCACTTGGCTTTGACGGGAATATCCGTAATACTTTGTTGAAAGCCTCATAGTGTTGTTTTGTAATTTTTGTTGAACCGATTTGGGCAAGATTATCTCCGGCATCCTGTTTTGCGCAGAATGCAAGAAGTACGGCAGACAACCCGACTATTGCTTGAGAATACAACTTCATCTGTAAAACCCTCTTAACCTTGAATGTATGTTTAAAAAAAATGTTAATTGACATAGTGTTAATTCAACCCTGGAAAATTTTGTACTTGTGTACTGATCAGTGTGTAAGATATGGAAGGATGAAATCACTTTCCGGTATATATCCAGTCCACTAATGACAGTCTGCCATTTCTGTTATCCGCCTAATTTAGTTCCGCAATTGCCTCGTTTAGTTCATCATAAATTTCAAGCAATGATGTCGCTCCGATAATTTCGATGATCTCGTATACGTTCTCGCAAACGTTGGCAATTTTAAATGAACCACCTTTTTCTCTGACGTTTTTTGTAAAAAACAGAAGGATTCCAAGTCCGGCGCTATTGACATATCGCAACTTCTTGAAGTCTGCAACCAGTCGTGTGAATCCCTCACTGAAAAGTGAATTGAGTTTTTCAAGAACAGACTGTACATTGGTTGCATCAAGATCCCCGACAAATCTTATTAGTCGGGCGTTGCTTTTTCCCGGTATGTCCTCATAAAGGAGTTCAATCTGGGATTCCATAGTTATTCCTCTCGTAGTTTTTTAACATGAACACTTGTTCCTGAATCATTGCAATCAACAGTTAATTCATTACTTAACATTTTAATTAGTGCAAGTCCCCGGCCACGTTTTTCATCGGTTCTCCATTTTGAAAGATCGTGGTTGCCGGCATTCAGCATTGCCCGAAGTGCCTTCATTTTTTCCGGATCACTGATACTTGTTACAGTAAATTCGATCTGAGCCGGATTAATTGTAATTTTCAGATCGATTGATTTATTAGCACCTTCCAGCCCATGTTCTATTGCGTTATTGCAGACTTCATCAATGATGGTTTCTATCCGGAATGAATCCCTGTTACTGTATCCCTTTTGTTTTGCAATCCTGCTGACAAGCGAACGTATTGGTGGAACAAGTTTTAAAAACGGGGGAAATAACAAGTGAAGGTGTTCATGATGTTTCTCGTACTCCCATTTATACGCATTGATTGCAGAGCGTGTATCGTTGTAGAATCTAAAAATTCTGTTGGCACCCATCATGTTGAGTTTTGATCGTAACTCGATTTGCAAGGAAGCAAAAACAAGGTCGCCGCCGGTTTCAATAAGCCTTTTCCTGCCGCCCATAAATTCGCCCAGTGCCGCTGAAGACACCAGAGTAACATTGGACATTTCTGCAATTACAAACTTTTTTCTTGAATAGTCGATTGTGTCAAACACATCACTTATTCGTGAAATGCAAAGCGAACTTAATTCTCCCCTGAAACTAATTATCAGTGCACCATCAGTTCCCTGTACATCACTGATCTCAATCTGTAAATTTTTATGCTGCATAAAGATTTTACATGTCAACTTTCAGGATTATGATTCTTCACGTTTACGAATAATGTGCACAGACGTCAGATTCTGGTCATCAATGTTAATATCCATACTTTCAGAAAGCATGCGGACAATTTCGATCCCAAGCCCCTTGCCCGACGTGTTATCTTCAGGCTCTGCCCTGACTGCACTATGTAAACGATCGATATTTTCTTTGCTGCCACCCTGGTCCCTGATTTCAAATTCAATGCGATCTTCATGAACAAGGCATTCAAGGTCAACGGATGCATTTTCGTCGTGACATCCGTAATTAACTGCATTGTTTGAGATCTCATCGACGATAATTTCAGAACGATATGCAAATTTTGAACTAAAATTTGAAACCTGCAATACTTCAGATATGAATTTTCGTACTGCCGGAATATACTCAAGGTCACCAGGAAAACTCAGTGCTATTCTGTATGGAAATTCAATGTCCATGTGTCAAAAACTCCAATGCAGCAGTTCTATTCTTCGCCATGAAGAATATACGCTTCCTCTGATGAGTTAATAATGCCTTTTTTAAGGAGTGTTTCGATCATACGCGATGTCGTTGAAAGCAGCGTTGTAAATGTCGGTGCCTCATGAAGCCCTTTAATTCCTTTGTGCGCATGTGCATCCTTTTCGCTGGTTCCACGCATTGTGTCAAGTATACACTCAAGTACAAACATAATCTCACCATAGGTAAGATTTCCCTGACGATAATCGGAAAACTGCTGAATCGCACCCAGTATAAGGTCGTTTAACTTGTTAAACTCCTTTGGATCATCAAACACGTTTCTGTACGATCCAAGCTCCGCCATGATATTCTCCTGAATGTTAAGCGTTATCTATCACTCCGGGATTGGGAACAAACTGCCTTACCGCAATCTCAGAGAACATCAGTGATTAAGTACGTTGTTCAAGCTAAAATATTGCAAAACTAACGGCATCATCTACTTTAGCGGTCAAATTACGGTAACCATAGAGTTTCACAACCATTTCAATATATATAAAATTATAGTACTTTTCAAAGCCCCGTGCTAACTTTTTCGTCAATATTATGGCAATTTGATTTATTTGGGCTGGCCTGCTGTTTCGATTTCCTGTTCCGGGATGTTTGTTTCTGCTGCAACAGGTAGGACTGCATTGGGCATAGTATTCTGGGGTATGCTCTCAGTCGAGTTGTAACTTTTTGATATTGAAGCATTTTTCGTGGAACCATCCAGTTTTTGAATGGAATTCTTCCCGAGCATATGTTCCTGGTCTGCTTTTGCTTTATCACTTGAAACTGCTGCTGTGATAACTCTGTGACACACCCTTACTGCCTCACGTAGTACCAATTCTGTGATTTTGGTACGTTCTGCAGCACCGATATGGTAGGCTCTCTTTACCGGGGATATAAAAATCAACCCGCGATCCTCAGTTGTGGCTGCTGTAAGGGTACCCGCATACATGATCTTTTTTTTAACAAAATCGTAGATATGAAGATCTACCCGCATCCGGCCTGAAAACTGTGCGCGTATCAATTGTCTGCGCTTTGGCTCAATTACTATTTCGTGAAGTGTTCCCCAGATGATATACAAAGAATCATTCAGGTATTTTCGCTGCGATTCGAGATGCGTATCTGTGAGGAACTCATTTTCAGGAAAATCTATGAGATGATTGAACTGGCGTGTTCTTTCGATATCTGTCAAGGCAATGTCAGGTATCATCATTAGTTCTTCACGCATCATTTTATCAAATGTTTTTTCAATTGATGGTGCCCGCTTTCCATTAAAACCAAGCATCATCATTTCTGCTGCCTCCAGAGTAACCTGGAATATGACAAGTGCTGCAATAGTACATTTTAACATCATTTGCGGATTGTATCCTTTCCAACAGCAGTATTTGCCCTGTAAATCCAGCTTAGTATCTCAGCTATAGCTGCATACAGCTCCGGTGGTATCTCTCTGTCAAGTTCGATTTGTGAGAGAATTTCCACAAGGTCATTGTCCCGGTGCGTCGGTATACCGTTTGCAAGTGCAATCTCCCGTATTTTTCGGGCTATTTCTCCTTCACCTTTTGCAACAACCTTGGGAGCGTTGTCTTCATCTTCATGATAGCGCAGTGCAACAACTTTATCTTTGGCCACACCCCGTTTGTTCATATTATACCTTTACATCTATCAGTTGTTCCAGTACGATTTCATCCTGTGCAGCTGATTTTTCTGTG
>CAYMGX010000069.1:0-16368 GCA_964390065.1 uncultured Fibrobacter sp.
CCTCTTCTTCACCAAATTCACGGGAGACATCAACCATATAACAGATAACATCAAGCCCCTTCTCTTTAATGACATTCTGAACTTCATGGATCATTGAATCATTAAAAACATACTTTCCTTTATGTATTCCCGGAGTATCAACAAAAATGAGCTGCATTGAATCTGTTGTATAAATGCCTTTCAAATTCTGACGAGTTGTCTGCGGTAAGGGAGTAACAACTGACAGCTGCTCACCAATAACACAATTCATCAATGTGGATTTTCCGCTGTTGGGTCTTCCCATCAGTGCAATAAAACCCGATTTGTAAATTTTTATATTTTCCATTATTACTTCCTGTAATTCTCTGCGTGCATTTCCAAACCACTTTCAGGCTTGTCTGCCAAGACTGTTTTTAATGAATCGTTTCTGATTTTATCCCTCTTCCTTATGTTTCCGATATAGTTTCTAAAATATTCTGCTGCAATATAACTTGAATGAACTGTCCAATTTGCGCCATGTACTGTGACTACACCTACTGCCATACGCTCCTTTGGATTGCCCGGGTTTCGAACAAATCCAATAAACCAGTCAACCCGTCCGGTTGTATCTTTGTCAACAGAACCGGTTTTTCCGCCATACTCAAGAGTGTCAAAGGCTGATGTTTTTCGAATAAGATTAAATGATTTTCGTGCGGTTCCTTTTCTTGCAACAGCCTGCATCATTTCCCGTAATTCGCGGCTGGTTCCCTCCTTTAAGGGAGTTTTCCACTCACTCTTTGTATTTCTGTAAAGAATTGAATTATCAACCGAAGTCACACTGTCAACGACAAACGGTTTATACATCGTTCCATTTTCACAGATTGCACCTGCAATCATAGCCCCGTGAAGTGCACTTATCCGGGTGTTTTCATTAAAACCGGATGAAAGTTCCGCCAGATTAAATATCGAATCGGTGGCAATCAAAACCGAATTTTCACACGGAAGCTCAAACGGGATGGCGGTGTTAAAACCCAATTTATTACCAGTCTCTATAATCGCTGTCTCCCCAAGTACAAATAGTGCAATTCGTGCAAAAACAGCATTAACAGAGTGCGCATATGCATCTCCAAAAGGAAATTCTGTAAAATTGTCAATTTCCTTTGACAATTGGTACTTATATAGTGTCGATTTTTTACCTACATGACGTACAATGCTTTCGGATGAATACCCGGCATTCTCAATTGCGGCTGCAGCGGTAACTGTTTTAAACACTGATGCCGCAGGGAAGATGCTTCTGCAATAAAGGTCAGCTGCGATGGCCGGAACAGAATCATTTGTGTATGAAAGTAATGAAAGGACTCTGCCGCTTGTTGGATCAATAGCAACAAGTGCACCGTATTTTGGGTGATACTGTTTTAAAAGACGTTTTCCTAACGCCTGTAGTGATGAATCCAGTGAGTAATGAGTATAGATGCTTCGATTCCCCTCCCGCAGTGTAGCTGCCCCAAAAGTCAGCGAATCGGTATTCTGCCGAACAAGCTTTGCGACATCATCAAACGACAATGCATATGTGACACCGGGAGCTTTACTTTCCTCACTATTTTTCCCGGGCTGCTTTTGCTCCTTATTTTTATTGCGGCTCTCTTTTTTATTAACTTTTTCCGGCTTTTGTTTTTCGGTTTCCGGCTTACCGGTTTTATCCTTACTCTTATTTGAAAAGGATGAAAAAAGATTGATACCGACAACAATGCCAATTATTACCAGTAGTGTTCTGATAAAACCTTTTCGTGGTATGTAACGCCGAACTCCGTAGGTGCCTTTCACCCGTTTCATCATGGGCGATTGATAACTCATGCTTTTCCCGTACTCTCAAACCTTAAATCGTAATAATGGTACTTGTAGTACATATTCTATATATGTACTACAAGCAATTAACCTTAAAATGTAATGGCTGTTTGTATACTTATGTTATTATAAGGTACAAAGTTAAACGGATTACTGCTATTGCATTTATAGCCATACCGCGTATCAAAAATCAACGCAGCCCCCTCCGTAATTGCAAATCCGACCCTGTATCCCCAGTATAACGATGGAGTTTTATCAAAGAACTTATCATAGGTGGTACTCCCACTGATAGAGTCATACTTGACAGGTGTACTACCGATATTGGTTTTTTGTATATACATCTCTGCTTTGCTTATCTTTGGTATCTTTTTGACAATCAGATCACCGATTGCTGCAATTCCCTCAAAACGTTGATCTTTATAATTTTTGTCCTTGGTTCCAGCCATATACTGATAAGCTCCATCAATAACAAGCACCCCCGCAATATCAAAACCAAGCCTGCCAAATACGCCATTCAAATCATCATCATAAAGACGCATCTCTTTGGTTGAAATTTCAGGTTTTCTTAAAAGACGTTCGTCAAGGTAATAGGATCCAAAATACCCCGGTGTGAATTTACCCTCAACATGACGATACTCGACATTTGCCCACAATCTCCATACTTTAAGTGAAACGCCGGGAGCACCAAAGCCCCAACCGTGTTCATTATCCTCTCTGATACCAGCCTGCCCATAGAGATCAAGGCTTAACAAATTAGTAGTAATCAGCGGTAATCCGACATCACCACCAAAAAGCCCAAACTGATCTGTCATTGACTTCGCGTTTACTTCACGGGCATATACAACAGAATCTGCCACAGGATCACTACCTGTAAATGATCTGCTGCTATCAACTGCTGTTATTGAATCAACATTGAGATTTCTTAAATATCGGTATGCTCTCAGCGAGCGAGGCATTTCGATGTCCCACTTTCTTGCTGGTGCATACTGGTTGATATCCACTACATACGATCCTCCAAATGTCAATCTGTTGATCAGTGGAATACTGCTTGATTTTAAAGGAGTCAGCGCAAGACGGGCACCAACAACACCGCCATCATTTTTAAAATCCTTGAAATCTGCGACAACAGTCTGAAGTGTAATTCCGATAGGTGTCACTTTATTAAGATACAACTGCAAACCCAATTGTTTATCATCCGGGTAATGAAGCATGTTGGTAAAGCGGTCCATCAGGAAACCATAACCAAGTGTAACATTTGACAAGCCGCCAACTTTTATGAACAGTGGATCATTCTCGCGTCCGAACCGTATATAACGAATTTTCCTTGACAGTGCATCAAGCCAGTCATCCTCAAAGTTCCATCCTTTATCTGAAAACTTACCCTTGTCGTCAATAAAGAGCTCCAGATCAAAAAAAACACCGAATTTCCAGATAGGCACATCAACACCAACCGCAACTCTCGTCCACTGCTTATTGTCAACAGTTACGGTACCGGCACTGATTTCCCATTGAGGTTTCTGAGGCTCTTCGCTCCTGGTATCATCTTTTTTATCAGCAGTAGCATTATTATTACTTTTTATATCCCCAGGTTCTTCAGGTGCAGCCTGCGGTTTTGATGAGGCAACTGTGCTGCCGGCTTGTTTCTGAGCGTTATCAGATATCGGCGCAACGTTATTTACAGGATCAGAAGCAGTCAGATTGTCTGATTGTGCCATTTGAGAAGCAGGAGCAACGTCCTGTTTCACTGGCTCCGATGTTGCCACAGGCTCTGCTGATACTTGTGTATCAGGTAATGACTGTATATTATCATCTGTATCAGTTATGTTTCCCCATGATTGTAGTGTCGTTACTGCATCAGGTGAAAGTTTCTCTGTAACCAGATTGCCGTTTTTATCAATGCTTCCTGAATTACCCTTATCAACAACAATTGATTCCCCTGTTGGCGCCTGCATTTTCATTTTACCACGTATCACTGCAGTTGCAGGATATGATGTTTTTGATGTTCTCACAGCAGCGGCTGTTCCAAGCGGTTGAAAAACGTATCCACCACGGGTAGCTATCTGAATTGAACTGAATTCATAGGGCAATTTACGGTCAAGCAGCACCTGTCCATCATCAAGTGCAACCCGAAGAACAGAATTTTCATTTGTAATAACTGCTGAAAGCGGGCCTTTCAGCAGAAGCCGGGTATTATTTTCCAATGCCAACTCGGCCAGATCATTTACACCAAGCGATACTGTATCTCCGAATTCAATTGACTGTATGTTTTCAGCACTATTTTTTCCGGCAGCGTTTGCCACCGATATCTGACCTGCTGTCACTTTACACGCCAGTGCAGCATTACTTACACTGACATACCCGGCAACAACAGCAACGATTAAACACATGAGGCGATTCATTTCAAACCCTCCCTTGACTTGATATAAAAACAATATCCTGAATCAGATCCGCCTTCAACAGATTTTACACAGGCAGTATATGTTATTATACTAAATTTCACTAAAATCTCAAACAGTTTTGTACTGTCAGACAATACATAACGACCATTTGTTCATTAAGATATGCAAAAATGCATTACTTATTTACCACTTTTCTATACAATCTATCCATATCGCCGATAACTTTATCCCATGTAAACTCTTTCGATATGAAGGAAAACCCCATTTCCCCTACCTTTTTTATTTTATCAGGATTTCGCATAAAATCAATAATCGCATCTGCAAGTGACTGAGCATTTTTTTCTTCAACAAGCACTCCCGATACATTCGGAATTATTACATCCGGAATTCCTCCAACATTACTTGCAATTACCGGTAATTTATAGGTCATTGCTTCAACAAGTACAACTCCCAAACCTTCAGTATCACCATTTTTGTCAACAATCGCCGGCAACACAAACATATCAGCTGTAGCGAACAATTCATTAAGAGCCTCTGATGATACTTTACCTGGAAGGAAAACATTATTTTTGAGACCCAGTGTTTTTACCTGTTCTATCAACTGATCTCTCATTGGTCCGCCACCTGCAATTGTAAGCTTTGCATCAGGGAAATCCCTGACAACAATACTCATTGCATCAACAAGGTACTTAAATCCTTTTCGCTCAATCATTCGTCCTAAACTAAAAACAAGCCTCCCGCTTTTTTCCCTCGTCTGTTGCAATGACGGTTCGATGGTTGTACCATAGGGGATTATATTTACAGGCTTATGGTAAATTGATGCCACATTATTACCTGTAAACGATGAATTTACGATTATTGCATCAGCGCGCACAATAAAATATTTGAGAAATAATTTGACAAAACCAAAACGTTTTGCAAGGAGTAATTCAGCACCGTGAAAATTCAGGATAACTTTTGTTTTCCTGAAAAGCAGGGCAAAAGTACTGAAAATACCATGAGGAAAAGGCCAGTGCACATGAAGTATATCGTATTTTTCTTTTCTGTTAAGTAATGCCAGCCCGATTGATCCTGCGATAACATAGATTATGGTCAGCACTTTATAATGAAATTTGTGAATCTTGTTAACGCCACCCTCCTCACCGGTCAGATCTTCCCACTTTGAAAAGAAATACCTGAACCGTTTTACCCTGACACCATCAATGGTATGTGATTTCAATCCCCTGAATGACGGTACAAACACGGTTACATCATGACCACGGGCAACAAGTTCATTGACAGTTCTTCGAAGCCATGGAACTTCAGTATCATCCTGAAACCGGGGGTAAACAGATCCTACAAAACAGATTTTCATTTTTTTATCCAGTTCTTTACATAAATAGCAATTCTTAAGCTCTCCCTCTCAATGCCAATGAAGAGGGGGCTGGGGGATAAGGCGTTCACTTTACAAAAGAATACAACAATTTTATCTCCTCAGCCCAGATGCTTTCATCAATAGTCTCAAGTATTAACGGAATGCCATCAAGCCGCGAATCGTTCATGATCTGCCTGAACGGCTCAAGCCCGAGTTCTCCCTGACCGAGACTATGATGCCTGTCAAGATGACTGCCATGTTTACCTTTGGAGTCATTCAGATGCATACCCATGAGATACCGAAAGCCTATCACCTTGTCAAACTCATCCATTACCTGATGATACCCTTTTTCGGTTCTGATATCATATCCGGCTGAGAAGATATGACAGGTATCGATACACACACCGACTCTCTTTTTGTCATCAACTCCATTTATGATATGTGCAAGATGTTCAAAACAGTAACCAACATTGGAGCCCTGACCTGAAGTGGTCTCCAGCACGACCGCAACATTTTTCGTCGCTGCGAGCGCAGTATTGACATTTTTTGCTATAGTATCAAGACACCCGGTCTCATCAATAAGTCTCAGATGGCTGCCCGGATGCATATTCAATGTTGTAAGCCCGAGTTGATCACACCGGCTTAATTCATCAATACATGCATCCAGAGATTTCTTCTGAGCAACAGGATCCGGATTGCCGATGTTGATAAGATAGCTATCATGTGTCAAAACACAGGATGACGAATAGCCGGCATCTGTCAGATTCTTTTTAAACAGGGCAATTGTTGACTGGTCATAAGGCGGAGACTCCCACCGGCGCTGATTTTTCGAAAACATGCCGAAAGCGGTAGCACCAAGCGCCTTTGCATTAAGAGGTGCATTAAACACACCTCCCGTTGTACTTACATGTGGACCGATTAATTTCATAGTCCCTTTATCACCCTTCTGAAATTCGTTGCAGCAATTAATAGCTGTCAGTTACCATATTGATAGCCGATTGACAATTCGTAAATTGTACTCGAGGGTGCAATCCGGTAATTCATAGAGGCTCTATCAATATATAACGGATTTTCAGTCAGAGGAGCTTCTTTACTATCAATATATTTACTTTTGATATCAATATCACGGTTACTGTTTTCATAAAAATTACATCCTGAAAAGTAAACAGTACCCCTTGGTTTCTCTGTAGGTGTTTTGTAAACTCCAAAATTCCTATTGTATGTGATATTTACAAAGGAGAAGAACGACTGTTCTTCCGGATCATTTAAATAAATACCACCAGCATCATTATCGGAAATTGTTGTTTTTTCAATTTTTACACCCGTATTTAATGAAAAGATTCCATATCGTCCATTTCGTACTATCAGCAGATTCGCTCCGATCAGCTGCGGTATCACAGTCTGCCCCTTTTCTATGTAAATTCCATCCTGTTTATTTCCATAAATCTGGCAATTGACCAGATCAAGATAGCTCACTGATGCTTCAATACCGCTTTTTGCATTATTTCTTATGATACAATTCCTGAACGTAATATTTTCACAATACCCTTCAATACGGACACCGATACTATCCTTTGCATTCTGAATGACAAGATTCTCAAAAACGATATTTTTAGAAACTGACAAAACAAACGACATACCATCAAACACCGTATTCATGTATGGCGAGCCCATAACAACGATCGCTTTTAATGAATCACCTTTGTTGGAGAATTTGAAATCCCCATTTGTAAATGTTGCAGCACCAATATAGAGCGTATCTCCCGGTTTCAGCGTTGATGGACGATTTTTCAGCGTGTCTGCATTCACGACCGGGTTTTTACTGCAGAATAACTGTAGTGCCAATATCGAGTCATTATAGTTTTTTATAGCGGCATTGATTTGTAACAACGAATCGTTTGTTGTAACTATGGACAAATTCTTATCAGAGTATTTGTCAAGATAACGGTTCTGAATCCGACGAAGTGAATCTTCCCGTTGTGAAAACTCCACTAACGGCTTACACAGAGCCTCGCTCTGAATCGCAGTATAAATCCCCGACGGAGAACATCGTTTGTTGCCGGTCTCAATTTCTGATACTACCAATAGTGAATCAAACCTGAATGTCGAGGCTATTTGCGTAATGCTATCCGGGGAAAAGTGTTTTATTGTGTCAAGTAACCTGAATGTATCCAGCGTTGTTGTCAGTGAACAGTCTGATACATTATTATTCAACCGAAGAGAATCATTATGTGATGTAATCTGATTGAAGTCTGCCCTGATTGAATCATTTACTCTCCATAACGAATCAACATACTGACTGCTCATGGAATAATCTTCAAAAAACTGATCTAATTTACTTATACCATTCTGAACACGGGCGATACTGGATTCGATTGCATTTTCAACATCGGAACGATACTCTGCTTTGAGCATATCAGGACAACCATTAAGTGGATCCCAGGGGTTGTTTCTTGAAATACAGGTCAATGACAGTAACAAGCAGCAAACCGATAGTAACAATAAAAGATTCCGTTGATGTTGTGTTTTCAATTGCAGACTCTTTTATTGTTAATACTACTATGCACATCCATGAGTAATTCCCCCCCTATACTACCAAAATACAATCACCTATATAATAAAGGCAACCACCCTTAAAGAATCAAAAGTTTTTTTATAAACTTTCACTCTAACTACTGCAAAGTCACAACTGTTTTAATTTACAGGTTTATTGTACCCGTTTTTTCACAGTTAATGCAACTCTCTTAAGTCTATCTCTGGTTTTAATTTTAAAAGTTGAGTATATTTGAGGCATGAGATTCTTACTTTCAATGAACTTGCTGGTACTGTTACTCATGGCGACTGTAAATGCTCAACAGGGATGCAAATCTGAAGCCAGGCCGATATATTTCTCTATAAATCAAACGCTTGAACAGAATTTACCACGTACTTTTATCACAGATTTCAATAAAGAACTTGGTGCATCACTCACAGAA
Organism: uncultured Fibrobacter sp.; assembly: GCA_964390065.1. Classification (GTDB taxonomy): domain Bacteria; phylum Fibrobacterota; class Chitinivibrionia; order Chitinivibrionales; family Chitinispirillaceae; genus JAAZBG01. The sequence continues at coordinate 8,532 of CAYMGX010000069.1, forward strand.
ATACACTTCTGCCTGAAAGCACTTACTCCCCAGATTTTTTCAGATACAACAGCGCGTGATGATATCGTTATGTATATGAGTTCAGAGAATCAAATAACTGACAGTTTCAACTCAATTATTATCAGCATTCTTACGATCAGTGACTGGGCAAAAGGCAATATTGGGACCAGTCTGGAACATCCACTGATCTCAATCACCTATCAACCTGAAGAGCTGAGTACATTCCGCTCGGTTCTTATAAAAAAAATCGTTGAAAACATTCGCACACAGTACGTGTGCCATATAAGGATTCAATCAAGTCCATCAAATATTACTATTACCACCGATTTAGGACTTGAGGGTAAGACTCCGCTTGAATGGATTCTGCCTGTAGGAAATCTCTCCCTGAGAAGTAAAACTGATGGATATGAGCCTTTTCAGAAAAAGATTGTTCTGGACGAACCGGGAATTCACACCTATTTTCTTGAGCTCAAGAAGAAGCAGTTTTACAATTCACGCTTAATTATTCCAACCGTGGTGTTTTTACTTTCCAGCGCAGCGTGCTACTATGGTGAACATTACCATTATTCGCGCTATACAAACTACAGCAGAGATGACGCACTCAATAATCCCGGCGTTTTTGAAAAATCCTTCAATACTGCAAAGAAATTTGAAACTGCAAAATACACATTACTTGCCCTATCCGGAACATCTCTGACCCTTTCCTTTATAATAAAATAACTCAGTCAACTGAATGTGCTTTTTTTCACCCCATGTTACTGTGGCTGACTGTTGGCATGTGCTTTTCTGGTTTTCCTTTTATTCCAGATGCCCCCATTTGAGAATGCATGCCACCCCCAGGAGATCCACCTGGTCAGGCACAATATCAACCAGACAGACCATAGCAGCATCACAATACGGTATACCCAAACCGGCAGTGAAATGAACCAGCATTGCGGTAAAATCCTCCCAAAACTGTCCTCGTACCAATTAAGCATGTGCCCGCTTGATCCATTTCCTAAAATAAACATATCAGGACTGCTTAGCAGGCCCAACGGAATTGTTGCCCCAATTGAAACTGCTGCCGCAACAGTCAACAAAACACATCCAGTTTGAATTGCATTAAAATGTCTATTACCTGATGTCAATTTTGACCGTGCAGCCAGTGCAATAAACCAGGCAACGACAAATACACCGCCGACATTATCAACCGTACTCATTGGCGCAAACAAGAGAAACCAGTGGTACCAGGTTACCGGTAGATTTTTTAATTTACTTAAAATAACCGAGATAACAAGAAGTACCATAAGCATCGGCCAGAAAAGCAGTGCCGGACCCAGAGCCGGCCCCCCCGTAAATAACAGCCATCGATCCTGAGGAATTGAGCAGTTTATCTCAAGATTTGCCCCGCCTGCATCAATCCTGACAAAAGGAGTTTTTGTAATGTAATCAAGAATTTCGTCGGTTTTCCATGCTATTTCAATGGTTTGTTTCCCGGGATTAACATGAATATTCACCTTGTTATCATTCATGGATATTATTTCTGCAATAGTATTAACCATAACTTTCTCAAGTTGAGCTCCGGAGCTGAATTCAACCTGAAGCTTATCTGCCTGACTTGACAGAACAGACAATACGAGTTTATGTTCGCTTCGCTTCCTTCCGGGAACTGTTTCAAGCCTGCTGCTTTCAATGGTCATTGTCGGTCCGTCAACAGGTTCCGGTTTTTGAATCCGTATTGTAAGGCGATCCCCTGGTAATGGTTTCCATACCTGTATTGCATCAGACGCATCAGCACTTCTCTTAATTTGTAATATTCCATCCGTTGCAACATGCCATCGTGATGATGATTCAAGGGTCCACACCTCTGCCCATTTATCCTGACGCTGCACTTCCAAAATAATCTCATTTGTTTTTTTCAATGTTGAATGCCAGCTGAACGACTTCTGATCTTTAGTCAGGTATACTGTAATAAAGCCAATAGGATCAGTTACCGTTGATGATATCACCGATTCATGTTGCAGGAGTGGAATCCGCAGACTTACAGGATCACTTTCAGGTGCAATACGATTGACTGTTGTAGAAACAGTCCATTCTTTATCAATGGTGATTCGCCGCTGGACTTCCACAAAAGGCAGAGCCTGCTCTGTGGTAACATGCAGTTCTTTTTCTTTTATATGACCGGCTCTTTCCGACTTCTCAAGTGTTAAGGCGCCACCGGGAACCCGGCCATTTACAATACCGCTGACCTGCCACTTATTTGATATAAACACAAGGTTGTTGGGATTGTGAGGAAACGAAATGACTGTCTTACCGGATTGAATTCTTCCCTCAAGATGTACTTCATTCAGACCTTTCTGTACAAGTGCAGTAACACCATTATGCTCACTTAATAATGGTGGCTGCTTATCATTATTTACTGCTATTTTTTCCGGAAACCACCCCTGTCTGTTTCCGGGTAGCTGATACGCAACCATCATTGATGCATCAACAATCAGATCCATTATCACGATATCATTATCAACTCTAAGAGTTCCTTTTTGTATCGTAACACATTCGCCACTGCACAATTCTTTTTTTATCAATCTCGATTCAAGGTCTCTCAATAATGATGCATCCGGAATTGATGCGTTTGTCACCCCTGGAAACAATAACAACCCAAGGGGTAGTAGTAGCAGTTTTCCAGCCTGTCTTGACACCTGATTTTTTATCATGGTGAAAGATTTATTTTTAAGGACAATTTTCCAGAGGCACCACAATATTAAAAATATTCCGCACACCCGGGCCAATGAAATTAAACTATTTGCAAACGGCGGTAAAATATAGGTCGAAATAGTTTGTCGTGAATTAACAGGACTGTTAAAACCAAAAGTAACCGTATTCCAGCTCCACTTGGGTTCTCCGGGACCAGTCTGAATTTTAATTCCCGGATCATACTGATCAAGCATCTGCTGTTCACGTACACCCGGCATACTCTTCTGGTAAACCGTTTTCGCAACCCGTTCTTCGACTTCTTTTTTATAAAAATCAGATTCCGATGATACGTACCGCTTATGTTCTGAAAATTGTTTCTGTTTTCCTTTTTCAAGCTGAGGATACAATGCCTGACGCACCTGATATACAGAAAAGGTCAATCCGACAAATAGCACAGCCAGAAATGCAAGTACTGAGTAACAGGACAATATTTTTTTAAATTTACTTTCAGGCAATACTCGCAACAGCGCAACTGCCGCGACAATATTAAGCCACAAAAACAGCGGCGCACCATTCTCATGAAATGTTACGATAAATGTGATTAACGCGACAATACTCCACCGGATATTACTTATTTTGTAAATAGAGATAACAAGCAGGAAGAGAAGGAAAATATCCCAGATGCTCCACTTTGAAAGCCAGGTATTATTTGTATAGTCAGGTCCGTTAATGTGCATCACAGAATATCCCGGTGGCAGATTGAGTTCAATGTCTGCTTTTGTAAACGGATGATTCCACCCGGTATTGTTGACACTTTCTGCAGCAGCCGTACTTAAACATTTCAGATTTATCGTACCCTGACGATACTCGATTCCGGGATTTTTGCCATCAACCGTCGTGACAAGCTGCGGGATATCATCAAGCGAAACGCTCCCCAATACAAAATTTTTATCAAGCGCCAGGCGTCCCGAACGTGAGACAGTTCCTGAAATATTATCCTTGATCGTTATTTTTTCCCCTTTAAAATCAAGCCACATTTTTCTATCAAGTGTGAGAGCATTCGGATCCGGCGAAAAATCCCCCCTGTGCTCCTCAACTATTTCAAGTTTGACATCATTGGTGATAATATATGCGGGAAACCTGAGCCACTCACCGGGAAGTGCGCTTTGTGAAGGATTTATGGTATTTGCACCTTTAACTGATACAACTCTCACTCCGGGATCAGCCTCAAACGACCAGATCTCCTGTGATGGCCAATTATCAGTTTTTTTATCCATGCCGAAAATCTTTGTGTCACAAGTAAACCTGCACATCATCTCGATATCCCATGTTCCACTTTTTAACTGAACACGCACATTTCCATTTTTTTCAATTGATGCCGGCAGGGATGAATGAAGGTAGACAATCGCAGCATTTTCAGGAAGAAGTCTGCCAAGCTGAGTTTCCCGATCCTTCCCTGAAACACTTAGCTTTACAATTGTATGCAGATACATCGGGCATCCATCCCTGAGTTTTCGAAATATCTTAATATCGACGTTATCTGTTGTAATTGAATCTTTTACTACAGAACCAACATCCCTGAAACGTAGTATGCCTCCGCTGTCAATTTCAGTATCAATCTTTTTATTATTATCTGCTACTACATTTACAATTGCAGCACCTGCAGGAATTTTTAATGACAGCGGGCGGCTGTCCCAGCGCAATCTTCCTGTAACAGACCACTGCCCCTTATCCAGAAATATTGAAGGACGTGAATCATTGTTCCTGACTACCGGTACTGCTTTCCCATTTGCTTTTGTATCCATTGGCCAGTACGTGGCATCACCCGGAAGTGCTATCTTAACAGGTGCAAACACGGTAACAGTCATTGCAAATTCAGCAGACTTGTCACCTGACTGTAAATCAAGACGTGAGATCCAGGAACAGTATTTGACTGATGAATCGGTCATACTTTCCGGACAATGCAATAACGGATGCTTGTCAAGAACCCACTGCTTCCACTCCATAAGTGATGGCGGGACATAAATATCCTTTTGCTGCCCGGAAAGTGATGAACAGATCACCAGTATCCCAGCGATGACAATGCTAATACCCTTATGCTTCATAATGTTGCTCCGGAAAGTATCTTTAGTAAGTAAGTTTAGTGTTAAATATCAACTTTGACACCCGCATTGCTTCTTACAATACACGATTTCAAAATGCAGTATGATGATTATACTTTTAATCTCTTTGAATTACAATACCTTACATAACAATCGCATAAACTTTGGTTTAGTTTTACCATAATTATAAAATCCGCAGTTGAATCGTGATGCTCTGCGCAAGCAAATGTCACATTTCGCATTGCAAAAATGCTCACCATACTGCACCGGGTATGCCTGCGCTTTTTGCAAAACAATCTGTAACAATATCTTGTGTAAATCACTCACGCTCAACCGCGGAATTTTGGATTATGGAAATTGCCACAGTTTTAGGTTGTTTTTTCCATAATGCATTTATATATTCATTTAAAAAGATTAAGATGTACTATTTGAATAAATCGCTTGTATCGCAACCGGTATCATTAAGATGGATTTGTTCAGTTCCTCTTTTATAAGTCCACACAATGTCGTACAATGATACAATGATCAATTATTCATCAGGTGATCGCTGACAACATTAAACAGTATTTATCTGACACGCTGGTTCTATGACTAATCAAATCGCAAATAAGCAAACAACCGAATTACTCATCCGGTATGACTACATACGCCTTCTCTACGCAGGTATGCTGCTTCATTTCACATCAGATGAGATCCGCAGGTTCTGGAATGCATACCGGCTCCCCGGGTACTCATCAACGGATGAATACATGATGTTCACTGAGTTGTGGCAGGGCACAAAATGGTATTCTCAAAAGTATGTTTTCTCCCTTCTTTCACATTTTGAATTTTTTTTACATACAACCAATGTTGACATTCAAACATTTATTCGTTCGTCATTTGGCAGCCTTAACAAAGGAATTCTCATTCCACCCAGAGACTGGCTGTCATGGAGTAAATCAATACTTGGACTCTTTTTTTCGGGACAGGATCCACGTTTTCTTGTCCTGCAACTGGTGGATCACTATAACATTCACATTACGCAAGGGCTGAAATACTCAATTCCACGCCACAGTATTGATGGCAGCAACCAATTCAGAACGGTCCTGATGTTGACACATGTGGATCTGTCAATTGAAAACCGCCCATTACAACACTTTGATGCTGAATTGTGGGCCGCAGTCATAATCAAACGATTTCCAACGGCGATTCGGTTACCGGAATACGAAAGCTACACCATCATTGCTGATTACAGAGATCTTTCTGATATAGTACCCGAGGCAACAATCATAAAAAATCATATTTATCTCAATGATACAAAGATCGCCGCACAGCATTCATTTAGTCAATACTGCAAGGAAAATAGTATTGATATTAAAGGGCTCCACCTTGAAAAAAAGACGTCCTGGCTGGTTCTTGATGACTACTATTGCCCGTTAAGAAAACGAATCGTCCTGCATAAAGGAAGTATTATAAATGCTCCAGTGAGTGCTTTTGAATACCAATACAGTGCAACGGTTCATACACCACTTAATTTCCTTGAGCCACTGATTGATGACATCTCGAAATTCAATGACAATGTATGGTCAGACATAAAAGTGCTTCACAAGAAATTTATCAGCGAACTGCATCCCAAAATATTCTTTAAGTATGATCGAAAAAATGAAACAGTTATGATCAACGGTGAACCGCTTATAAAAAATGTTCCTGCAAAAATCCTGAGAAAAATGCTTTTGATTTATACCGAAACCGGAAGAACTCGCTTTTATCATAGTGAATTCGTAAAAGATGAGACAATTATTGGAAATCCCTACAATCCCAACTTTGTTGTAAGACTTCAGAGATTAACCCAAACGCTTAAAGCACACGAAAAAGGCATTTCAATAGTTAAGGCTGACAAAGGTGTTTTTGAGCTGGTGTCACAATACAAAATTGAATTCTCCGAATGTAACTAAAAGGTACCTGTCTTTTTACAATTTATTTATGTATAAATATGAAGAGAAGTTTTTGGCTGGCAGCTGAATAAAAACACTGCCCGTTGAGAGTATTTGTAACAATTCACTTCTTACATATATCTTGGATTCAGACTAAACTGATATTAATTTACATGTAACCGTATTTGCTGGAATGCACTCAGGTGGTAAGTAAAATGCCAAATTTCTCAGAAGATGAATTTACCGAAGTTACACCGGCTTCTGATATCATTCCTGATAACAGCAATGCGCAACAGGTTATCAACAACAGGAATAATACAGCATCAAAAGTGGATATAATACTTGAAAATCAGTCTCCGATTAACACATCAGAAAAAGAAGTCACTAACTACCTGGGAAATGTACTTCCTGAAGATGACGATAGCAGATTTCAGATTCGTTATTCAATATTAAGAGATCAACTGCCTGCAATAATCGTATTTCATTGCAGTGGAAAACTTGTTGAATCAAATTGTCTCGTTCTTCACAATACATTTAAAATGTGCAGTGCTAAAAATCTACCCTTTATCATTTTCGATTTGACTGATGTATCAGCTGTCGAAAAGGAAGTATGGGTATATTTTTCATCAAAGGTCTCAAAACTGCAAAAACTAAACGGTATTCTGTTATTTGCAGGTATTCGTTCCGAGGTACTCTCCGAAACTACTGATTTTAATAAATTGAATATATGTCACTGTGATACGGTTGCAACATGCTGTCAGGCAATCCGTAATTTAACGCATGATCATGAAAAGACTGATAAATGTATGATCTTTGACGAAGATGACTCATCGTTAGAGATACAGTCTAATATTCACGATTTTCTATTTAACGAGAGACTCAATAGTGAGATACCTGAAATGAAATTGCCAGATGGTTTATTCGGCAGAAAAAAGAATGATGTGAAGGATGTGGAAAGCGTAGAGACAGATAGCTCTTCAGCTCAACCTCAGTCTCAACCTGATTTCTCTCCTTTTGAAAAGACTATCCTGATCAGTAGTGATGGTTCCAATCCCATCGCGGACGCAAGACGTCAGGTTTTGGATGAAATCAGGGGGGAAGCGGGAAGTGCAAAGTGTGAAGTGGAAAGTGATGAGACAGGCAGTTCTC
>CAYMGX010000069.1:16468-20715 GCA_964390065.1 uncultured Fibrobacter sp.
GTGTGAAGTGGAAAGTGATGAGACAGGCAGTTCTCCTGCTCAACCTCAATCTCAACCTGAATTCTCTCCTTTTGAAAAGACTATTCTTATCAGTAGTGATGGTTCTAATCCGATCGCTGATGCAAAGCGTATGGTTTTGGATGAAATCAGGGGGGAAGAGGGAAGTGGAGAGACAGGCAGTTCTCATGCTCAACCTCAATCTCAACCTCAACCTAATCCTGAATTAACTCCTATCGAAAAAGTAAATTTCAATAGCCCGGGCCTTTTCGAAAAAACAGTACTCCTTGATGATGAATGTGGAAGTGCGATTCTTGATGTAAAGAGGAAGATACTGGAGGAGCTTGGAAAGAGTCATAAGGAAGAAGTGGGACGTGAGAAGCGGGAAGTGAAAAGCAGAAAGACCAGTCTGGTTTCTTCTCAATCCCAACCTCTTGAGAAAACCGTTCTTATCAATCAGATTGGTGTTAATCCTATTGCTGCAACTAATGATAATGATCGGAAGAATGAAGTGGGATGTGGAAAGTGGGGAGTGGGAAGTAAGGAGAGTGATGAGTCTTCTGCTCATGCACAGACTCAATCCCAATTTCAGCCTAAACCCAAATCTAAACTGGTCGTTTCCGATAAATCACAGATGCTGTCACTGAAAGATCTGTATATCGACGACTCCATGAGTACCGATTACTCAGTTGCTGACAACTACACAGAACCACATTCGGGAGAAACTGACGCTATACTACCACTTGTTGATGAATCGCAGGGTATGGATTTCAGCCCTAATGACAGAACGGTAATGTCCCAATCTGCAACAGTTGACATTTCAAGAAGCAGCCTTGGCCTTACAAAAACTAATGAATACAGATCTCTTAAAAATAGCAGCCCCAACGATCCATTCTCGGTTCAATATGGCGTTTATGATCAGAAAGCTGAAGAGAAAAAACAAACACTACCTGCCGGGAAAACAGAATCCGATAGGCTGACAGCAGAGGAACTTATCTTTAAGGTAATTGCGGAATACGGTCCTGTAAATATTTTACAATTAAAAAACCATATTAACGATAAGCTCAACAAAAAAGAGCGTATTAGTATATTAAAAGTATTATCACTTCTTCGCCAGGTTGACCTTGACACACACGAAAAACGGGTAAGATATTACCGTTCCTGTTAGGATACTATGATAAGCATTGACATTCTCGAACAAAAAGATACGCAAAAGTGGGATTCCTTTATCAGGAGTTCCAACCACAGCAGCGTCTATCATCTTCATTTTTTTAAAACTGTTATTGAAAAAACGTATCATCATAAAAGCTATTATCTGGTCGCATCAGAAGATAATATTGTCAAGGGTGTTTTACCGCTTTTTGTCATAAAAAGTCCGGTTTTCGGTAATGCTCTCGTTTCACTTCCATTTTGTGACTATGGAGGAATTGTTACCAGTGATGACACATGCGGACGTCTGCTTCTTGACAAAGCAGCAGAGCTTGCAGCATCACTAAAGATCAGCGAGCTCGAGTTCAGACAGACAACGGAGCAGAAGTACTTTACGGATACGATTTGCGCTGGTTCGCTCAAACTGTCAAAGAAGACAGGCAAGGTCCGTATGAGACTGGAATTGCCCGACAATCAGGATGCATTGTTTTCGACTTTTCCTGCTAAATTGCGCAGCCAGATCCGAAAGCCCCAAAAAGAAAATTGTACCGGTAAAAATGGTGGCGTTGAGCTGCTTGATGATTTCTACGATGTATTTGTTCACAATATGAGAGACCTTGGATCACCGGTACACTCAAAGGCCCTGATGCGAAATATGCTTGTGACATCACCGGATAACCGACTGTTTGTTATTTACCACAATGCAACAACGCCTGTTGCATGCTCAATGGTCTGTGGTTTTAATGATATGGTTATCAACCCGTGGGCTTCATTCAAAAGAACCTATCAAAAGATCTCTCCGAATATGCTGCTTTACTGGGAAATGCTCTGTTATTCAATAGAGAAAAAGTACAAATACTTTGATTTTGGCAGATCCACACCTGGTGAGGGAACCTTTAAATTTAAAGAGCAGTGGGGAGCAAAACCGGAACAATTGTTCTGGTACCATTACAACACGAGAGTAATCCCTGAAGATGAACCAAATGGCAAGAAGGATAAGTTCATTAAAGTCTGGAGCAAGTTACCACTTCCGGTAACGAGAGTGCTGGGTCCGGTGATCCGGCGGCAGGTACATTTGTAAAGAGGGCCTCACCCCCCTGCAAGAAGTGCGCCCCCACCCTGGCTCAAAGCAGCCAGACCTCCCCCGAAGGAGGGAGGTATAATTGACAGTACTAAATCTTGCTTGTTAGAATGCGTTATTCTTAGTAAGATCTTGAATCGTCTTTTCGCGCACTTCTTATTTAGGGCAATAACCCATAGTAACTAATCCAGTCATGTAGTGATCTTATTATGAATTCTACATTTTCTTCCACCTGTTCATTTGCAAATCGAATTACTGTGTAACCGGATGCCACTAAATAATCATTTCTATTTTTGTCATATTTTTGTTTGTCATTGTGACTTTCGCCATCAATCTCAACAATCAATCTGTAGTCATGGTTGTAAAAATCAACTATATACCTGTCAATGGGAAACTGCCTTCTGAACTTTAATCCACAAACCTGATTGTTTCTCAAAACGTTCCAAACCATCTCTTCGCACTTCGTTGGATTCGAACGTTTTTTTCTACTCAGTTCAGTAACATATTTAGGTATATTTCTATACTTGTTCACTTTGTCCATATAGCTAAATATAGTACCAGATCAAGCCAACGTCATATACAAAACAATTCTCAATTAGAAAAGTACGAACCTGTCATTTTTTTGACAATTGCACCTCCCTCCTTCGGGGGAGGTCGATCGGCTTTGCGAGCGGGTGGGGGCGTGATCTCGCTGGGGGTGAGGCCGTTCTCAGTAATACCCGAGCGACCGTCTTACAAGCACGATGATAAAATATATCCAAAGCGGTGAAGAATAAGCGATCAGCCTTGACAATATAGTTAAGAATTCGTGACGTGCCATCAGGTTATCGTATGCGATAAGCCTTCTGATGCTGAAATCGAGATATTCAAATCGTAAAGGAAGCTGAATAATATCATAGACACCATTATTCAGATATGGATATACTTTTGCTTCTTCATCCTCATGAGCTGCAATCAGGATCTTGGGATTACTGCTGAATATTTTGAAAATTCTAAAAAGGTGCCCGGGAAATTTGGGTAACAGTGATGCTTCAAAGATAACAATCGCCTGTTTATGCTGCTTGAATTTGAGGATCCCTTCTTTTCGCGTAGAACAATAATCAACATAGTAACCATAACTTGTCAATAGTGTAACAAGTTTATTGGTCAGTTTCTGATCCTGGCATATTATTAGTAAACGGGTTCGATTCTTTTCAAACGTCCTCATTTATAACCGCCTGCATTAAAAATTGACGGGTATCCTCAGTCACCCTTTCCATCGACCAGCTTCTGCTTAATCGAATAAGACGCAGCAGTTCTCGTAACAACATCGGAATGTAAATCGGCTTTTTAAGCATCATAAACGTGCTCTGTTCTGCATCCTGAAATTGAAAGTTTGGTGGAATCTGCCCTAACTCTGAAACAACAATTATCGGACATGAATACTGTGAAAAAAGCGAGCGTGCAAGTGAAATAACTTTGTCAACCCTCATATCCTGCTGCTGTTCCAGAATAATCGCAGCAAAGCTTCGCTCATTATGAACAATCTCATCTTCATTAAAAAAAGTAAATGCAAAGAGATCCTGCTGATACTTCTGAAGCGAATACGCCAATACATCACTGGAATCAACAACTGCTATATCAAATCTCCTGGTATTTTGAACAACCTGAACTTTTTTGAACAATTTTTCAAATCTTTCAAAAAATTGTAACTTGTATAAAAACCAGACTCCAAGAACAGAGATATAAATCAGCATCAAAATGCACTGTTCTTTGCTGGTGAACTTAACCATAATTGCAGCCATGCATATTACAGAATGGAACAGCACAAGAATAATGACTGTTTCTGTATGCGTAAGTCCGCGGTATACAAGCCTGTGATGCATATGCTCATTATCAGCAACAGACATCGCTCCGAGTGCTTTCATAAAGTTTGTCCCCGCTAATATTTTTTTCATAAAGCGACGAAACATAGCGGTAAAGACATCCAGAAGCGGAAGCCCGACAAGCAGCGGCGCAATAAGTATTGGATATGACCCGC
>CAYMGX010000070.1:0-20444 GCA_964390065.1 uncultured Fibrobacter sp.
TGTATTCCTGGTTGGTATAGGCACGTTCTGTTGATGTAAGCGTATCGTTAGCGGACTGGACTGCCAGCTCACGCATTCTCTGAAGAATGTCAGAGACCTCATTCGCTGCTCCTTCAGCGATGGTTAGCGCAGCAATACCATCCTGGGCGTTACGCATTGCCTGATTTGTACCTTTAACCTGTGTACGCAGGTTTTCAGAAACACCAAGCCCGGCAGCATCATCGGATGCACGGTTGATACGGAGACCCGTCGACAAACGCTCAAGCGAAGTCTTCATGTCGCGATTAACTTTGTAAAGTGAACCCTGGGTGATCATGGATGAAATGTTGTGGACTATACGCATAGAAACCTCCATGTTATGAATGATACCCTGCGTTAAAGGCTATCATTCGTTTGTAAATTTATGATGACATCCTTGCCATCACATTGTTATTTATCCTTTTACACTTTTTTGGAGCCCCTCTGGCGAGCCCATCTACGAAATATATCGGCCGATGGATTAAACGCTTTAGTCTTTTCGTATTTTTTTAACAAAAATAATTCACACGATTAAATTATATGGATTTTATGACACGTTACCCTGTCCGGGCTGATATATTCGTAATGTTTACGCACTTGAAGAAATTTGATAATCCCGGCATATAAGTGATTCACAGATAAATATTTACCGGCAAATTGTAAATTATTATCCGGAAAGACTACCAATCAGCGACTATTCCGTATGCTGTTAATAATAGTTTCCAGTCTTTTTGAAATTGTGTGTTCATTAAGAATATGGATTCGTGCTTTCCTGCTTACCATATTTCTACAGGATTCGTTTGTATGAAAGTATTTTATCAGGTCGCATAATTCCTCAGTAGTACTGTATACAACAATTTCATCCTTATCAAACAGTTCAAAAATATCCGACTGATTATCGGTAATTACAAATCCACCACAAGCAGGAATATCAAAAACGCGTTGATTTACAGCTGAACTCATTTGACAACTGGTACTGTTGATGTTTATCGTTATATCTCTGTATACAGAGGCGAGACCTGTATGGTAATCAATGCTTGGATGAACCGTAATATCATTGCCAAACAATAATCTCCAACCCTCAGGATCACCAAAAAGTTCAATTCCATATGGAAGCAACCCTCCGATGAGGTCCCTGCGTTTCAACATGCTGGCAGTATGAATGATATACGATTTAAACCAGGTCTGATTACGAATGTCATTATAGGGATACTGTAACCCAAGATCTGCACAGAGAGTTCTAATCATTTTGTCAAAATCAGTCTCTTTACTGATAATCAATCTACGCGCAGCTTCACGTACAAGAAGTTCCAATTCCTGCTTCCACATGAATTTTGATTTCACATCTTCAAGAAAGCCCCCCCCCATTGCGCTTCCAACAAATCCAAGCGCTGTTTTTGATCGTGACGACTCGCATGGTGTAAATATGCCAGGATCTGTTGCGAGCGGAAGGTATACAACTGATCCGAACCGTTTTTTCTTTAACAATTCAATATATTTTCGTTCCCAGCAAAATGCATGAACATTTGAATCGATGTAGTTTTCATACTGCAACAGAATCGGGGAAGGATCATCGACAAACCAGACTGCAACCGGAATACCGAAACGTCGTGCATATTCAAGACATATACCCTCACTGTCAACACCGAGCATATTTACAGACAGTATCATTTCAGGACGAGCCAATTGTATCACTCTGTTCATTTCAGATTCGTACTGTGTTAATTCTTTTAGTTGATCAGCATGTATCACCGATGCGTTACAATCCAGTTTTTCACACGCGTCAGCAAGTTCCTTCTGAAGAAAAAACCTGCCACCCAAAAGAAGTATTTGTCCACTCCTTTGCTGTATTGTACCCCCGGAAAGAACCTGATTTAGAAAATAATCGTAGAATTGTTTATTTACCCTGTATGATACCGGGTGTCGGATTATCTGGACAGATCCTTCCCCTTTTGTAAACTCCAGGATCGTTGTTTTGAAATCAGATGACTTTGATGTAATTACTCCTATACTGTTACAATCCTTTACTACTTCGCTGCGACAAAGATCAGCAAACTCATTAAAGTATTCAAGCAATAATACTTTTTTATTCCTGATCCGGTCAATAATGCCGTACAAATGATACCCGATACCGGTTCCTGCGAGGATTATGGAGTCACCCCAGATTTCAAGATCCTGAAAGTATTGAGCCTCAATTTCAGGTTTCACAAGGGAATGAACATGAAGTGCATTATTTGACAAATCATACAATCGTGCAGACAGATATCCAGACTGAGCATGAAAGAATTCAACCGTATAATCAGATTTTGTAAACATTTCTATAGCCGAAAACCAATACTTAGGGGTATAATAAAAGGTTCATTAAACAAGTGTATACTTTATGTACTGATTTTGCAAGCACAATATTCTTTACAAAAGGATTAATCATGCAAAGCAAAAAGACTGACCTTCATGAACAGATTAAGAAAATTGCACAGGAAGCCCGTTGTGGTAACTATGGTCAGGCGGCATCCGATATCAATAAATTTCTTCTGCTTTTGCAGAGTGAACTTTCCAAAGGATATATCCGGCCGGATGACTTATCAAAAGTGACATACTCTCTTGAAACACTTTTGGAGATGCAGAAAAAGGGTGATTGGGTAGCGCTTGCCGATATTCTTGAATATGAGTTTTCCAGGATTATAAGCCGATGGTAATAAAAGATATACTTGACAAAACACTTTTTTAATTCCAATAATAGCAGGATCTGATCCGGACGATTCACTGGTATCGATCGCATCCCGAACCAAATCGGACTGGTACAGCCCTTTAGATTGGCGGATTTGGTACTTCACAGAACATTTTTTCAAGGTACTGTGTTCAGAAAGTTGTGAACCCGACCGGCAAAGAGATCGAAGCAAGTTGAAACCTGGATTTGCTCTACTATGTTATGCTACACTTTATTATTCACCAGGACACAAAATGAGCCTCTTTCAGAAATTGAATATCAAACCATTATCAATCCAATTAGGCTTTAAGTTGCCATCAATTCTTCTCATAGATGACGATATTTCGATGCGTTCAATGATGACTGATTTTTTCAGGCAAAAAAACTTCACACTCAGTACGGCATCAAGTGGTTTTGAAGCATTAAAACTGATCCCTGGAAAACATTTTGATCTGGTAATAACGGACATTATCATGGATAATCAGGATGGACTTGAGGTAATCAGGGTTATCAGGAACAGTTATCCTGAAATCAAGGTAATAGCAATTTCAGGCGGCGGCAAACTTTCAGCTGAAATCTACCTTAAAATTGCCAGTCTCCTTGGTGCAATTTCAATTTTCCAAAAACCATTTCACATGAATGATCTGTTCAATGAAATCAACAACATTTTTCAATGACCCGCATATAGTTATTGCCTTTGTTAATGGACAATGCTATTTTTTGTGCATCTTTTGATGCCCCCGTAGCTCAGTAGGATAGAGCACAGGTTTCCTAAACCTGGTGTCGCACGTTCGATTCGTGTCGGGGGTAGATTCTTTCCCCGTTATCCCGATTATACAACATGTTACTTTAGAGCTTTACCATATTAAGTCTCGTTCTTCATTGCAAACACAACACAGTCCTGAATCACCGGTCATTCTGTACACCTTGCAAACCGGTTGTTTTATTGACAGCTTTTAAATTACGGACCGATGAAATTATCTTTCCGTTAAGCAACGCTGAATAATTTGTAACCGTTTGCTGTTTTTTGGGAACATGTTGCATCCTGTGTTCCTGACGAATAGCAGTTGGCGAGGCATACACCCTTACATAATCAACTTCCATACATGCCGGAAACACCGTTGACCCGTCCGGATTTCCAGGCCAGTTACCACCAACAGCAAGATTTAAAATCAGATAAAACCGTTTATCAAACGGCTGTTTGTGGGGCTTTACAGAATAGCGTATCAAATCTAC
Organism: uncultured Fibrobacter sp.; assembly: GCA_964390065.1. GTDB lineage: Bacteria > Fibrobacterota > Chitinivibrionia > Chitinivibrionales > Chitinispirillaceae > JAAZBG01. Next base: position 3,962 of record CAYMGX010000070.1, read on the forward strand.
ATACCATGCGATTCCTTCCGTGTCCCATTCGATCGAAAAGATGTGAAAATCATCTGAGAAATCACCTTCAGGTAATGTATACGTTCCTGTGCTGCTTTGATTATCCGGCCAGGTACTGCCGAAATGAATTGTACCATGTATTTTTGCCGGTTCATGACCGAGAAGTTCCATAATATCAATCTCTCCGCTGGCAGCCCAACTACCATAAAAATTATCAGTCGGAAGCATCCAGATTGCCGGCCAGATACCTTTACCTTTGGGAAGTTTTGCCCGTATTTCAAATCTTCCATAGGTCCAGTCACCCTTTAATTTTGTATGTATCCGTGCGGATGTATAGGCACTGCCCTGGTACGATTCCTTAATTGCAGTAATACAAAGTTTACCATTGACAATAGATACATTCGCCGGATTGGATGTATAATACTGAAGTTCATTATTGCCCCAGCCGGTCAATTCCGGTGCACCGGTACCCAGATCAAATGACCACCTGGTTGTATCAATTAATGAACCTGAGAATTCATCATTCCAGACCATCGTATCACCCGAAACAGCAGTAAACCAGAAACAAAGCATCATGCCAACCAGATTGTAATGAAGATTTTTTCTTCTACCAAAAGAACTATTCATAAAAAAACTCCTGATTATTCCGGGAAAGTCTGTAGAGTGTTTTCCCATCTAAATATGCATACTTTCAAGCATGTATTTCAATACATATGTGTTAAATTTTCTTCTGTATTTTAACACACTCTTAAAGAATGCAGATCAATGGGTAGTGTACAGGTTTACTGTACACAAAAAAATAATGGTATGACCATAAGCCATACCATTATGAAAATATATCCGGGAGTTATTTATCTGGCGAGTTTTGAGGCAATTGTTGCAACATGTTTTCCAAGAAACCGTGCGCCACTAAGATCCGCCACAGATGGCTGACGTTCGCCTGTATCACCTGCTATTGTTGATGCTCCATACGGTGAATTGCCCTTTATCTCATCAAGGCCCATCTGCCCCTGAAAAGAGTATGGCAGACCGACATAGATAAATCCATGATGTAACAGCGGAGGAATAAATGTTAAAATTGTCGACTCCTGTCCTCCATGCTGTGTTGCCGATGAAACAAATACACTTGCAACTTTTCCAACAAGTTTGCCGGCTGCCCACAGCCCACCAGTCGCATCAAGAAATGATTTCATCTGGCCCACCATATTACCGAAGCGGGTAGGTGTTCCAAAAATGATTGCATCATACTCTACTAACTCTTCAACTGTTGCAACAGGATCCTGCCTGTAATGCTTACGCGCCTCGGTAACACCCGTTTTTTCAAGAACTGAAACCGGTAGAGTCTCCGGAACAACCTTTAAAACAGCTTCTGCACCGCTTACCTCTTTTATACCTTCCGCAACTGCATCCGCCATTTTGAAAATGTGTCCATACGATGAGTAATACAAAACCAATACTTTCATTATGAGCCTCCTTAGAAATGTGATATAATATGTGGAGCAAAACCCGGGCCAGAAAAATCGGGAACAATTCCGGCACGGTACAATATCATTGTTTTCCCAGCACCCAATCAAGAACGACATCAGCTTCTTTCGCTGCTGCGATCATGACACATGGAGCATACGGTTTATAGTGCACACCGACTTCAGAAATGTTGTCACCAATAAGATAAAAATTGTTGCGTATCTTTCGTGTAATAATCCGATCAGATTGTCCATACCCTCCAAGACCGCTTGCACTGACAATCAGTTTATCTTCTGTCAAAAATTCATTGACAATCATCGCTTTACTCTCTGCATTATCAAATGCCTCAACCACACAATCGCATGATCCGAAAATTTCGCGTGCATTTGAAACGGTGACTCTTTCTTTGTAAATTTCACAGATAGCATCAGGGTTGATTGCAAGAAGATTTTTCCTGAGACATTCAACTTTGGGCTTGTCAATATCAGATGCAACGTACTGCTGACGGTTTAAATTTGATACCGATACTACATCAAAATCAGCGATAATGAACTTTTCAAACCCACACCGTATAAGCGCAAGTGCACAATTTGACCCAAGCCCCCCCGCCCCTGCAATACCGATTTTTGTGTATTTTAGTTTTCGTATCTGCTCTTCAGTATAATAAAAACTGTTAACTTTCGAAAATTGAAACATAATCACTATCCTGTTTATTCTGTTTGTCGTTACTTTAAAATACTATCCGGCACTCAAAGAAGACTTGTCCGGTGATGCAAAAAAAGTTTCCATGAGCACATGCTTTCTTTTGATTAGTAACCATACCAGTTCATTTCATTTGCTCTGTATTCAATTCTTTGAAATCATTTCCAATCGAGCTTCAGAAACAAGTACTCTATACTTAATATCTCATTTCATTCACTAATACAAGTATGAATAATAGTAAACACTATTCCTTTTGTTATATAAATACAACAGCTTTTATATACCAGAAAACACCTTTGGACAGACCCCTGAAGCGTAATGTTTGCAGTTCATAAGAGTTCATAATAACAGCTCGTACCCTTCAAGCAATCAATACCTCACATTACCTGTATAAAACATTATATTTGTGACAATACTGCAACACAAAAACAACTATTTGAAACTAAACGAAATACATGAAACTTTTTTTTTAAAAAAAGCTCATTTTTTTATTACTTTTTTTTGCATTTTGTAACTTTTATTATTATCTTTATTAATACCTACATAATAATCCTCATTGCAAGGTCCTCTTGCAGACAATTTGGGTGAAGCGGAAGGCGTCAGGTAGTAATACCTGGCGCTTATTTTTTATATTTTTTCCCCGAAGATGTACAATGATGATTCAATCGCGAGCATTGAGATACGATGTCAATTACAAAAACAGTTTAGTTTTTATGAATTATTATCCAGATTGAACTATTGTTGCGGAAGAAGCCGGAATACCTTACATGACATACAGACAATAAAAATAGTTACTGTCATCAATTGCATTCACTGATAATGCCAATCAGTTTGCTTCACCTGAAACAACCTTATTAAAAAACAAGTTGTTTTTTCTTTTTACCATCTGTCGTTTTCCTGACAGGTTCCTTTTTCTGATTTGTAAAAATCTTCATCATATTGTCATCATTGGATCTAAATCCGCCATGAATATCGCAAGTATCGAGTACAGCATCGGAATAAAAGAATTCTGATTCTTTTTTTGCACATTTCGGAGTTGCAGCAAGGTGTGACTCTGCGCAAAGTTCCTCAGTCTTGATACCCTCCGGCATTTCAAAGTCAACGACCGGCATACCCTTTTGTGCCTGAAGCATTGTTTTTACCCATATCGGTATTGCGGCAGTAGAGCCGGTCACTCCAGCTCCAAGTGACCTTCGTTCATCAACTCCGGTCCAGACGCTTGTCACCAGCTGGGGTGTGAATCCGATGAACCATGCATCGGAATAGGAATTTGTCGTACCGGTTTTTCCAGCAGCGGGGCGTGAAAAACCAAGTCCGGGTATGGACGCTGCTGTTCCGCAACATACAACGGTTTTCATTAGTGAACACATTAAAAAGGATGTCTGAGGAGACAATACCTCATTTTCTTCCGGTGTATGCGATTCAAGCACTCGTCCTGTTTTATCAATTATTTTTTCGATATAGTATGGCTTCGGTTGAATGCCACGATTTGCAAATACACTATATGCAGCAGTCATCTCCATTGGCGTTGTCTCACATGCGCCAATGGCAAGTGATGGCACCGGGTTCATCTGATGCTTCAACCCCATTTTTCGTGCATAGTCAATGACAACATTCGCACCAACTTTTGTAAGCACCTGAATTGCAACCAGATTAACAGACTTGGCAAGCGCACTTCGGATTGTAATAGGCCCATTGAAAACGCGGTTGTAATTTTCAGGTCTCCACTCACCATCAGGTGTCATTAGCGTAATTGGTTGATCCAACACCACTGATGCAGGTGTATAGCCATGCTCCAGTGCAGCTGCATATACAATTGGTTTAATTGACGATCCCGGTTGACGCCGCGCATTCATCGCTCGGTTAAATTTGCTTTCATTAAAGTTACGTCCACCAACAAGCACCCTGATTGCACCACTTGTGACATCAAGGGTAATTACTGATGCCTGTGCGATTCGAAGTTTGGCGCTATCAGGTAAATCACTGAATTCCCCCTCGTGTGCAGCGTAAATCGAATCAAAGTTTTCAATAAAAACTTTGCGCGGTATTTTAAGCCTTTTATCAACTTCCGAGCTATCAAGAAACCTGCGGTTTAATCTTTCCTGCAGCAGCGCCATCTGCTTTGTAACAGCTGCTTCTGCGCTATCCTGTGCAGCTCTGTCAAGCGTTGTGTAAATTGTCAACCCGCCATGGTAAAGCATGTCATCCCCATATTTATCTGATACATATTTACGTACCATTTCAGTGAAATAAGCACCACTGCCACCCTTTGGCTTTGTTATCTTTGGTTTTAATGTCTCTGCCATCAACTCTTTCATGGTCTTTTTATCAAAAAAACCAGTTACTTGCATTGCCTGAAGTACTTCGTTGCGTCTTTTGGTAACACGCTCAATATTTGCAGCTTTATCTGGCCGGTACCTTTCAGGTGTTTGAATAAGACCTGCAATGGTTGCACACTCCAGCAGTGTAAGGTCTGATGCCTTTTTACTGAAGTAATACTCACTTGCAGCTTCAACGCCATATACTCCTGCTCCAAGATATACCTGATTCAGGTATAATTCCATGATCTCCGTCTTTGTATAGCAGGATTCAAGCTGAACAGCAGTCAGTACTTCACGTAGTTTTCGGATAATTGATTTTTTTTGTGTCAGGTAAACATTTCTTGCCAACTGCTGGGTTATTGTTGATGCCCCCTGTGCCATCCTGCCTCTGAAAATATTTACAAAGACAGAACTGGTTATTCTCTTTATATCAATACCCCAGTGTGAATAAAACCTGCGATCCTCAATTGCAATAACTGCTGCCGGTAGATCTGGAGAAATTTTATCAATCGGTACATAAAATCTGCGCTCAATACTAAACTCCTGTACCATCTTCCCATCTTTCCCAAGTACACGGGAAACCAGCGATTGTTCAATGTTTTGCATCTGATTTAATGTTGGAAGAGTCAGGTAGAGTCGAAAAAAGAACCAGGCTCCAGAAAAAATGCAGAAAAATACCAGGAAAAGAATTACAAAAAAAACGATTGATAAAAACCTGTTCTTTGCTGTCATTGATGTTGTTACCTGCTCCAAAAACTGTTCAAGGAATCACTGGATCACTACCTCAGAATCCCGGTAAAGTGTTACGGACTGGTTCGTTCAGCAAATATAACCGACACCTGCTGAAAAAACAGTTACAACTACGCCCATATACTCCATAATATATAGCCCGATTGGTTTTAAGTCAACCTGTATAGAATATCACAGTCTTAAAGTTATATATATAAGCACGTTAAACCATTTTACAATATGATGCCCAAAAGTATATTTATACAAATATTAAGAAATCTGTACCTGTTCCGGATAATTACCACCCCGGCCAGATATGGAGCACACAGGAAAATTATTTTTTATCTTAAATAATTGCGTAGCTGAATACAACAGAATTTTCTGAACAGTATATTAAAATATTATATAGATTAACGACTTACCCGGAGGTTTGATGGCTAAGAAAGCGTTTATTACCGGTATCACCGGTCAGGATGGATCTTATCTTGCAGAATTGCTACTCGACAAAGGTTATGAAGTACATGGTATGATTCGCCGTGCAAGTTATTTCAACAGAAAACGAATTGACCACCTCTTTAAGGATCCTCACGGTAAGGATGTCAATTTTTTCCTTCATTATGGAGATCTTAGTGACAGCAGCAATCTAAACCGGATACTTGAGCGTGTTGAGCCTGTAGAAATCTACAACCTTGCAGCTCAGTCACATGTACGGGTTTCCTTCGAAGTCCCTGAATACACTGCAGATATCGATGGAACAGGAACGCTTCGTCTTCTTGATGCGATTAAGGAAACCGGAATTAATCCCCGTTTTTATCAGGCATCAACATCAGAACTTTATGGAAAAGTACAGGAAGTTCCTCAGAGCGAAAAAACGCCCTTTTATCCACGCTCTCCATATGCAGTAGCGAAATTATACGCTTACTGGATCGTTGTAAATTATCGTGAATCATACAACCTTCATGCATCAAATGGTATTCTATTCAATCACGAGTCGCCACGTCGCGGTGAAAACTTCGTGACACGTAAGATCACACTTGGAGCATCAGCAATAAAGGCCGGAAAAAAAGATTGTCTCTACATGGGAAATCTTGATTCGCTGCGCGATTGGGGTTATGCACCGGATTACGTTAAAGCGATGTGGATGATGCTTCAACAGGATACACCTGACGATTACGTTATTGCAACCGGTGAGATGCATACCGTACGTGAATTTATCGAGAAAGCTTTTGGTATGCTTGATATGCCAATTGAGTGGCAGGGAACAGGAGTCAATGAATATGGCGTTGACAGGAAAAGCGGTAAAACAGTTATTAAAATCGATCCGCAATATTTCAGACCTGCTGAGGTCGAGCAGTTATTGGGTAATCCTGCAAAGGCAAAAAAACAGCTTGGATGGCAACCGGAAGTAACATTCGAAAAACTGGTTGAAATCATGGTTAAAGCTGACTGGGATGCATTAAGCACGGGAAATGTCGGAATTGTTGACTAATAGCAATTGTTTGTGAAATGCATTGTGCATTTCACAAATTTTCTGTTTTTATATCTCTATATTTTTGATATACTCTAAATATTTGCAGTAACATATCACTCACTTTTAGATATTACTGAGCGTAATTTTTAAACCGTTGCGTCTATGAGTTAAATCCAATGGTTTCCGGCTGAAAGAGAAAACAGCCGATTCTCATGTAAGTATGAAATACAATTGCCTGCGACTTTTTAGAGGGATTTTAAATGATAAAAAAAAATCAGTTTCGATTTCTATCGATAACGGCACGAATGTTCTTCATGTCACTTATTTTATTAATAACATTCGCAACTACTTCAACATTTGCCGGCAGGGATGATTTCTCATGGCAGGAAGTGATCCATGAACTTGACTCACTTCCCTATTCTCCACGATTCATAGATTCACTTAAAAATAAATTCAATATCTCTAATGATAGAGACCTGAGAACGCTTGTACCCAATACTCCTGTTTATACAAATGAAACACTTGTCTATCAGGTATCCTGGGGGGTTATTTTCGCTGGCAATCTTATTATCACAACAAATTATGATTCTGTCAGCAATACCATTCGAATCAGTGGTAAAGCAGTTTCGAGTAATTTTGTTGGAGCTTTTTATAAAATGCGTGATTATGTAATCTCGACAATTGATGCGAACGGCTTGTACCCGTTGTTTTTTGAGCAGCATCTCCGGGAGGGCAAACGATACAAAAGTGATTCCTGGGTGCTATATGATCTTCAAAATAAACAAGCACATGTTCACAACAGACAATATAAAAATTTCGATACTCCACAATTCACACAGGACTACCTATCTGTGCTTCATTTTATTCGCAATTTAAAGTTACAACCTGGTGATACCCTTACACAACATCTCTTTATTAACAAGGAAATTCACCCGATGCTGTTTACCTGTCCGGAAAAAGAAGTTATCGAAACTGATAATGGAAAAATAAATACACTGAAACTTGAACCCCGCCTTGTTGGTGAAGGCCGTGCATTTAACAAACGGGATAAACTTGAAGTATGGTTAACCGACGATTCCATTTCAATACCAGTCCTGATCAGATCAAAAATCAAGTTCGGAAGAATAACTGCAAAATTAATATGGCGTAACAATCAAGCGGCTGCGATTGTACAGGGATAGTCATTAATGCACATCATTGAGACACTAAACACTATTGACACACAATTATTTGTTTTTCTTAATTCGATTATTTCAACTACTCTGCTTAATTATTTTTTCGTAGCAATTACTGATGCCCGCTTCTGGATTTTTCCGGCAATTGTAGCTTCGATACTTTTTATTAGGAAGGAACATAACAAAGCATTAATTGTACTCCTTCTTGCTGGAATTACGATAGCCATATCAGACCCGGTTTCTTCACAGATATTCAAACCGCTCCTGCATCGCCCGCGACCGTGTCATCCCGATTACTTTATTAATGGTGCACACTTACTTTTTGGTTTTAAATCATCACTTTCATTTCCATCATCGCACAGTACCAACATTTTTGCACTTGCATTTATCCTAACAATGTTTTATCCATCACGATGGATCTGGTTCTTCTCCTTCGCAATATTAATCGGTTTTTCAAGAATATATGTTGGAGTCCACTATCCCGGTGATGTCCTCGGTGGAGCGCTTCTTGGGGTGATCATTGCATTGCTTGTTTACAGCGGTTATCTCTGTTCAAAAAAAACGATTGGCTTGAAAAGTAACAGGAATCAATGAGAATCGTGCAGATGCGAGGATATAATCAGGTAATTTTAGAGTATATTTAACCCGGATTGCCAAAATCGGAACTGCTATTGGTTGATAGTTTAAGTAACTATAATTTGTGACATTACAACGCATAGCAAACGAGGGCCGTTTCCAAATGTACGACCTTCAACAACAGGTAGCATACACTGAAAACAGCCCTCTGAAAATACAGTACAGTAATTGGTATTACTTCTTTTCTTTAATACGTGTCGATTTACCGGTACGGTCACGCAGATAATAAAGCTTTGAGCGGCGTACACGGCCTTTTTTCAACACTTTAATTTCTGCAACGAGTGGTGAATGAACTGGAAAAATTCTTTCAACATATATGTTACCGGATGACTTTCTAACGGTAACGGTCTTGCTGATACCTGCACCACGAGTCTGGATTATAACACCCTGAAACTGCTGAATTCTCTCTTTTTCACCTTCTTTAATTTTGAAGGAAACATTGATTGTATCGCCAGGACCAAATTCCACATTCTGCTTTACCATCTGTTTTTTCTCAACTGCTTTAATAATGTCCTGCACAGGTTACCTCCTCGTAGAACATACTGGTTACTATTTGTTGTTTCATTTTTTTCTTTTTTTTAGTACTGTTTCCGGATGTGCAATGCAATATTTATCCCACAAATCAGGCCGTCTTTCTTTTGTAATCTTTACAGCCTGCTCGTGTTGCCATTCCTTTATATTCGCATGATGTCCACTAAGAAGTATTTCCGGAACTTTCATTCCGTTAATATCCTCAGGACGCGTATATTCAGGGTGGCTCAGCAGTCCGCTGTAAAACGAATCCGCTTCAGCACTATCACGATTTCCTAATGCACCAGGCAAGAGTCGCGTAATCGAATCAACAAGAACCATTGCAGGAATCTCCCCACCGCTAAGGACATAATCCCCGATTGAAATTTCCCTGTCAACGTACGTATCAACAACTCTCTGGTCAATACCTTTATACCGTCCGCAAAGAATGATCAGCGACTTTACATTAATAAAACTCTCAACCACCTTATGATTGAGCAGCTCTCCCTGCGGTGACATATACACCACAACAGGATTATGCTTCGCAAGTCTCTCCTTTGCATCACCTATACACTTGACTAAAGGCGCAACTTTCATAAGCATCCCGGCATCACCACCATATGGATAATCATCCACGGTTTTATGCTTTGTATCATCACTGTAGTCTCTGATATTGTGAAAATCGATTGAGATTATCCCGTTATCAACAGCCCGTTTGATAATACTGTCAGAGAATGCTCCCTGAAACATTGATGGAAACAGCGTTAAAATATCAAAGATCATACGATTCTATTTTTTCAGTCAGGCCGTACCTACAACAATTCTTCGACAAATATGTAATTTAACGTAATTTGCCGGGAATCTTTTTCGATACTTACTACTGATTCCTTAGTTAATGGTACCAGTAGTGGATCACCCCGTTTCCGGGATATTTCTATTGTATCAGCAGACGGGAAATTGTGAACATGTGTAACAGCACCAAGTTCGATACCGTTATCTGTCACTGCTTTCATACCTACCAACTCAAAGTGATAGTATTCATTCTCTTCAAGCTCAGGCAAATCTGCCCTGATAATGTAAATATGCTTCCCTTTAAGCGCCTCTGCACTTTCGATTGAATCGACTCCTTCGAAAAGACCGACATATGTATTAGGTCTCTCTTCAAGATCTTCAAGGACAATCTCTTTGCACTCTATTTCGTTAACCCCGATATACAATCTGTATGGGAGCTCCAGCGTTCCAAGTGCAAATCCTGAAGGTTCAATACCAACCAAACCTTCAAGGCCGACAGTACGTGTGATAACACCTACCGCGACAAGATCATTTAGTTCAGAGTTACACTGCATCTGCACGTATCGTAACGATTAGCTCTTAGCTTTTTTGGCTTTTGGCTTACGTTTACGTTCCGGTTTGCGCGTAATACCTTCGATAGACTCATTCTTTTCAAGCTTGTCCTGCTTTTCAAAGAAACGGTCCTGATCAAGAAGGTTCTTAACAGTTAGAGTTGGCTGAGCTCCAACACTGATCCAGTAAGCAACGCGATCTGCTTTGAACTCAAATTTCTTCGGATTAGCAGTTGGATCGTAGCTGCCAAGCAGTTCAATAAAACGACCATCTCTCGCTGCACGACTATCAGCAGCAACTACACGATACTTTGCAATTTTGTTTCTACCCACGCGGGTTAAACGAATTTTAACTGGCAAGCTTAGCTCCTTGCACTAAAAATGAAAAGTTAATTGTTATTAGTTACGTATTTTCTTTTAAAATGGTGACAGACTTCTTAATGCAGCAGCCTGCCCCCTCTTTCCTGCAATCTTGTTCATCCGTTTCATCATATCTTTCATTGCATCAAACTGTTTTAACAGCTTGTTGATATCCTGCACAGTAGTTCCGCTACCGGCGGCAATACGACGTTTACGGCTTCCATCAATTAGTTGAGGTTTTTCCCGTTCCATATTTGTCATGGAACAAATGATTGCCTCTATTTTATTTAACGCGCCATTATCAACTTCCGCCCCCTGAAGATGTTTTCCAACACCGGGAATCATGGAGAGAAGGTCACCTAATGAACCCATTTTCTTTATTTGTCTCAATTGATCAAGAAAATCCTGCAATGTAAATATATTCTTCCGGATCTTCTTCTCAAGCTTTTTACTCGCTTCGGCATCAACAGTTTCCTGAGCACGCTCAACAAGAGAAATAATATCACCCATACCAAGAATTCGTGATGCCATTCGTTCAGGATGAAACACCTCAAGTGCATCAGGTTTTTCACCGACACCCACAAACTGAACAGGTACACCGGTGACATCAAGAATGGAAAGAGCCGCACCACCGCGCGCGTCACCATCAAGCTTGGTAAGAATCACTCCGGTAAAACTGATCTCTTTATGAAACTGCTCTGCAACATTAACCGCATCCTGACCGGTCATCGCATCGGCAATGAAAAAGATCTCGTCGGGTTTGGAAAGATTGCAGACATCTTTCAGCTCGGTCATCATCTCGGTATCGATATGAAGCCGACCGGCAGTATCTATGATAACAAGTGAATTATTTTCAGAATCTGCATGGTCAAGCGCTTTTTTTGCAATTTCAAGCGGTTTGGCACCACGCTCTGAATAAACAGGAATTCCTAATGATTTTCCAAGTGTTTCAAGCTGATCAATAGCTGCGGGACGATAAATATCACAAGCGACAAGCAGAGGCCTGTGTCCCTGTTTTCTAAAATAGAGTGCCAGCTTAGCTGCAGCAGTAGTTTTTCCACTACCCTGCAACCCGGCCATCACAATCACATTACGACGATTAGTATGGAGTTTTATCTGCCTGGCTGCACCACCCATAAGTGACGCAAGTTCATCATATACTACTTTTACAAACTGCTGCCCGGGAGTGATACTCTGAAGCACATTACTGCCAAGTGCCTTTTCCTCTACAGATGCAGTCAATTTCTTTACAACACGATAATTGACATCTGCCTCAAGGAGTGCACGTTTAACATCACGCACAGCCTCGGAAACATTGGCTTCCGTTAACTTTCCGCGTCCGCGGAGTTTCTGGAAAATGGCTTCAAATCTATTCGATAATTCGTCAAACATACTTTACTTCTACAAATAAAAAACACCCTGAAAACAGCTATCTGTCTCAGAAATTTATTAAAGATACGTTTTGGTACATCTCAAAACAAGGAAAAGTTGTTTTACCATCAAGATTTAGGTGATTATTTTAGTTCCAACCACAATGTACAGTGATTACACAGAGTAGAAACTACTACTTATACATACCAATGGTACAATTAAAAGCATAATCCTGTATCAATACAATATAATATCCCTAATTTCCGTCTGATGTTTAATAACTATTTTCACCTTATTCCATTGTACTCAGCCATCATCAATCTTCCTGCAAAGACTACTGACTACTGCCTGCTGTCTACGATGTATTTTCCCAGAGTATAATAATTCAAAAGGAATCATCATGAATCACGAACACTTTATGCGTGCAGCCATTCAGGAAGCGTTAAGGGCCTACGATGAAGGAGAGGTGCCGGTTGGAGCTGTTATTGTCAAAGAGGGAACAATCATCGGACGCGGCTATAATCGTATGGAACATTTACCGGATGCGACAGCGCACGCAGAAATAATTGCGATCAGTGCGGCATCGTCCCGACTTGAATCCTGGCGACTTGACGATTGTACAATATATGTTACACTGGAACCATGTCTCATGTGTATGGGGGCTCTTATGCAGTCCCGTATCTCTACTATTATTTATGGAGCATCTGATCAGCGTGCGGGAGCAGTTGATTCACATTATTATGCGCAGGAGATAGAACGCACCTATGGTTATTACCCGTCTGTCACCCCGGCGATCAGCGCATATGAATGCGCTAATCTTCTCACCTCTTTTTTTGAGGAAAAACGGAAAAAATAAAAAAAATAAAAAAGTGCTAAAGTTTTATAGAAACCTGTCGATATGAATATCAGGAGAACGTATAACTTCAGGGACGAGTGGAACGGCAAATCCTTACGACTCCCTGACAATGCGCTGAAAGGAGGACTTAAAAGGCGCGAAAAGCAACCGATTCTTGATAAGTAAAGATTAACATGGAAGGTTAATCAAACAGAATTAAAAGTAACACAGGGAGGTTTCTATGCGTATCAATCATAATATCTCTTCCATGACCGCGACCAATGCTCTATATAAATCAAATAGGGACATGAGTAAATCACTCGAAAAGCTTTCTACCGGCCTGCGGATTAACCGCTCAAGTGACGACGCTGCCGGACTTGCAATTTCAGAAAATCTGCGTTCCATGGTCCGTGGTGCTGCTCAGGCACAGCGTAATGCAATGGACGGGACATCAATGCTGCAAATCGCTGAAGGTGCTGCAAATGAAATATCTGATATACTTCAGAGAATGCGCGAATTGGCGATTCAATCTGCCAACGATACACTTACAAGTACAGAACGTGCCTATACCAATCAGGAATTTTCCGCCTTACGCGATGAAATTGACAGAATTGCCGATGTTACCAATTATAACGGTAAGCAGCTTATCTCCGACACGACAGGCCGCTTTGGTACAAAGGATGCAGCCACAAACAACGTATTCTGGATTGATGCCGGGGCAACGGTCGGAACTGATAGTCTTACAATTTCGATTGATACACTAACAGTTTCATCACTGAATGATGATTTGGAAGATGCAACGCTTACTTCTCAAACCGGCGCTGCAAATGCAATTAGTTCCATTGATGCGGCTATTAACAGCGTAAACAGTACACGCGCAAACATCGGTGCATACGTCAACAGACTCGAACATGCGATCAATAACCTGCTTGTCAGTGAGACAAATCAGAGTGCAGCTGAATCTCTTATTAGGGATGTGGATTTTGCTAATGAATCTGCAAATTTCTCTAAAAATCAGATTCTTATCCAATCAGGCACTGCAATGCTTGCACAAGCGAATGCATCAAGCCAAAACGTACTCTCCCTTCTGAGATAATTGAGTTTTTACCGAGCGGGTTTCTTTCGATGGGTGTCTGCTTGACGTAGACACCCGTTTCGTACATTTTTATGAATCCCCTCATTTTGATTTTAAACATAATTTATTTTGTCAATTTGTAATATGGTAATGTGATAATGGTAATATAGCAACAGATCGCACCCTGTCCCCACATTAGCATTACCATTACCATTACCATTACCATTACCATTACCATTACCGACATTGGTGAAACCGTCGATATCGGTCTGTTCAAATCACCAAAAGTGAATATTCATTCCACCCAAATTCAAAACCTGTGCGTATAGAATACGCAGCTACTATTTTATGGGAAACGATTTACAGGAGAATTGCTATGGATTTATGGAATGCGACCTCTTTAGGCTGCCAGACGTTTGATTTTGGAACATTAACAGCGGCGCAACAGGAAAAATTTTTACTGTTTATGAACAACCATTTTCCCCCGGCAATCTATGCCCGCCACAGAGAATTCAGAGAAAAGGCGCTTCATACTATGGACACTATGCGGAAAGCGCTTAATAGTGCACAGCAACTATTCCCGTCAGTGGTTCACTATGAATCAGTGAGCTCTTCTCCTGAATCACTAAAAGACCATGCGATTATTTTCACTGCAGGCGGTGAGGGTGAACGGCTTCGGCTCAGTTTGCTTAAAAAGGGAATTCCAGCAGAGGATCTTGAATATTTTACAAAAGCAACATTCTATCTTCCGGACTTCTATAAGAAATTCGGCACACTCCATATCAACCTGGCCATGGTTTCATCATTGTGTAGTAAATACAACATTAATATACCGGTAATCGTCACGACAGGCCCAAAAGGATCAATCACAGCACAGGTAATACCGGAACTTCTGCAACAATATTCAAATTTCGGTTTAAAAAATATCAGGGTGATAGAACAGGACGAGCGGCTGCACCTTACAAATGATAACAAGATCGTTTGGCAGATGGTTAACGACTCAGTAATCCCAGTTACCAACCCCGATGAAACCGGCGGACCGCTAATGAAACTTAAGCACAGGGGTGAAACCGGGGAATCGGTACTTGACTGGCTTAATAAAATTGGATGTACCCGTTCCATCGTTGTTCAGGCAACAGCACTCTACGATCAGCGTCTGCTGCCCATGATGGCATCCGGGCTTAAGGGACACGATTGCCTTGCAGTCGGCATACTGAGAACATCATTTCCCGAAAAGGATCCGTTTGGAACATTTGTCACCCTTGACTATGGGACATCACAAAAAACCGTAATCCTTGAGCAGGATGTACGTGATGCAACGACAAGAACAATTGTTGACATATCAGGAAAATATTATTTACCATACAATACCGGGTTTTACGCATTTGACAATGACTTGCTCGCAATCGACGATCTTCCTCATTTTGCTACCCCACCAAAAGAGATTCTGCCCCACATCGAACGGGCAGCAAAAATAGGGTATGCAGCAACTGATATTGTACCGGCAGCAAAAAATCCGGTCATTCTTGCAATGGATCAAAATATGTTTGGTGTGCTTAAAACTGCAGATGATCTGGTAATGCTCTCGGAACTTGGAAAACGTTACGGTCTTGACAAAGTATGTATGGATTTTGACAAAAGAAAATTTTGACCGAGTGCACTATATTGCCTGCTTACCACAGGCAATATAGTGCACAACCGCACAGTACTCACATTATCAATATTATGATGATAACGTTGACGAATGTCCGGTGACGACTCTTAACAAGGCAGGTTGAAACAATGAGAACAATTGCAGTACTGAATCATAAAGGTGGTGTCGGCAAAACCACGTTCTGCGGATCAACCGCACAAGCCCTTGCACTAATTGGTTTTCGGGTACTGGTAATTGACAATGACAGCCAGCACAATCTTTCGTCAATGCTTGGTGTCGGTGTAAAACACCCGAATATCCGTGATGTTTACATTGCGGACAATTCCACAGCGCCATCACAGCTCCTGAAATCAGTGCGAAAAACTGATATACCCGGGCTTCATATTATTACATCATGCAGAGATCTCAGTGATTCGGATGTACCTGACAACACACATCTCAAAAACACGCTTCAGACATGCAGCCTCGGACGCTTCTATGATTACCTGCTGATTGATAACGCGCCCGGTATCGATCATCTTCAGGCATCTGCAATTATTGCTTCAGACGAAATTTTTGTGCCAACAGAACTAAAACAATTTGCCGTTGATGGCATTGCGGAAATGGAGCTGACACTCCGCGAACGCTATCCTGATGGTGCCCGGATTACAAAGATCGTGCCAAATTTTTACAAAAATGTTAAACGTCAAAATTCGTTTATCGCAGCGTTATCAAAGCTTTTTCCGGGACGGGTAACAGAAACATCAATTCCGTTTGATACGGTCTTTGATGAACTTGTCACCGATAATAAAATTCTGTTTCTGCACCGATTGTATTCAAAGGGTGCAGCATGTTATA
>CAYMGX010000071.1:0-19994 GCA_964390065.1 uncultured Fibrobacter sp.
TGTTATTGTTTTAGTCCTGCTTTTCAGGTTTAGAGAATACGAAGTTTCTTTTGATACGAGTTTACCATCAAGATAAAAGCTTGGAGGAATATCAACTTCAATTGTGCCGAAAAGTACATATCTGTATGCATTTGCAGGATTTCCTGCGTTATCCTTCACATGATAAGTAACTTTACAAAGTACATTTGTTCTGTTTGAACCCGTGATCGAACTTGAATCAACAGAGACCTTGCTTGTAATGTCACCGTCTCTATCATCGTTTGCAGTAAAGCCCGGATCATTCCATTTAGCTCCATTTTCAAGCTTTATGGTATCCCTGCCTTCAAGAAAAATTTCAGGAGCTGTTCCGTCTTTGGAAGTTTCCGGAGATACATTGATGTAGATCGTTCTTTTTGTTGTATTGCCCGACTTATCCGTTGCAGTATACTCTATTGCATAAACATCAGACTTGTCCATATTTGGAGTACCGGCTTTTTTAATACTATTTGTTACATCACCATCTACAACATCAAAAGCCGAAACTGTAGGTTCATTATACGAGTCACCCAGATTGTACGGGATAGTATCCAATTGAGGACTAATGAATATACGCGGTCCAACAGTATCAATTGCAGCAGGCGTATACACTATAAATGTTCTGTGAATAGTATCTGCGTTATTATCAATATCTGTTACAGTAAAAACCACATCGTATATTTCATCAACAAGTGTCGATACCTCTGGCGGATAAATGGTTATCCGATTGGTTACATCACCATCTTTGGCATCTTCAGCTTTTACCTGATTCTTGAACTCAGTATATTTTTTCAAAACATCCTCAGAACTGCGATTTACTTTTACCTCATCCCCACCTTTCATTGAAAATTTAGGCGGAACCGTATCTTTTATGTAATTTTTCCAGTCAGGATCTTTACCATTAATGACTTTATCGCCATCATCATCTTCAAAATAATCAGCCGCCCCGTTTCCGTCCTCATCTCTTGCCATATCTGGATTATAGGCACCGCCGGGATCGAGTGGATTATTAAAATCAACCTTTGTACATAGTACAAACAAACCAAGTATCAGTAACGAAATAATTCTAATTATGCTGTTCATAGTACTCACCACCTCACTTATCGGTAAAAATTATCGGCAAAGTGATTGACAAAGCAAGACTCAGTCCGCCCACCCCTGCCCCGGCGTAACAAAGATCCCTGTTGCGCTGTGCATTTTCAATATCCTTATGCAACTTTACAACATTATCGGTGTAATCCGATATGTTCTGACTTGCATCATATTGTAGATTTGAATAATCCTTTTGCTTTGCGGCAACCCTGGTATCAAAGAAATATCCTGCACCTGCACCACCAACAGCCAATACCAGTGACGCAATTCTCCAGACTTTCACAATTGGATTTGTTTTACCGTATTCACTGCCAGTTGGAATTGTTACTCTGCGATCCGGTTTTCCACATTGCTGATTAATAGCCCGAACATCATCAGAAACACTACTATTAGATTCAAGTCCATAGACAAGCTCTGTTGCTTTATCGCAATTCCCATCTACAGCTTCAAGTTTTGCAAGCTTTACCGATACGGGAGCACTGACAAACTTTCGGGCAAGAAAAAGAGAATATACATCCTTGACATTCTCTGTCTGATTCAACTCCTCGTAGATTTCCCCGGCGCGTAACAGTTCATCTTTATATGTACTGTTATTTATCTGAAACAAACTCACATAACACTTGGCAGCATCAGCTTTTTGTCCCATTGCCATATACAGTTTCGCAAGTTGCTGCCAGGCCGGTTCATAATCCTGAGTTATACTCAGACTGTTTTTAAATGCTTCTATTGCTTTTCCATTATTGGACAATTCAACATACCGCATACCAATATCATAATAGCTGCCTCTGTCAAGCTTGTATCCGGCACCCTGTGCTTTAGACAGATAAGTATCTGCACCACTTGTGTTATTTAAGGCAATATTTACAAGTGCTAATTTGAAATAGATCAGGCCATTCTCTCCACCTTCAGATAGAAGCTGTAAGTAGTAGTTCTCAGCTTTTTTATAATCACCCTTGGCCTCATAAATCTCGGCACGTGCGGTAATTGCCTGAAGTTTCAGTGATGGTTCTTTGGCTGCATTTTCAACAGACGACAGTGCCATGTCATAACTTTGAGCACCTATCTGATATGCCGCCAGATCAAGATATAATGACGGATTCGATACACCAAACGAACTGATAAGATCATTTTGATATTCAATTGCCTTTTCATAGCGCTTACCGGCAGCACAGGCATAGGCTGTTAACATTTTGGCAACATGAAATTTTTTATTTCCATTTGCTAACTTTTCAATCTCCCCTGAGGCCACAGATGCCCGTTTTTCCGAAAAATCACCTATAGATGCAAACGTGTTTCCAAAGGTCTCAACAATTTTCGGATTATCTCCCAAAACAGAGGCTGTAAAAAACTCACGTGTATAGTCAGAAATCTGATTTGGCAGTGCATTTACTACTGCCCCAAGCCCTTCTTCAAGCGAGGTTTCAAATTGCTGCATATCAATTATAAGACTCTTTGAAACTAAACGCTGATTATCTATTATTGAGAACAGTTCAATATTATAACGGGTCTTTTTTCCCTGTGGTTCATATTCCTGATAGATGAGGTATGATGCTCCCAGGCGCTTTGCCGATTCAATGTAGGCATTTTTGGAAATTCTTCTTGTATGATCATGATAATAAGGAATACCTTTTGCCGCCTTATCCATCGATATGACCTGATACCCGGTTAATGCGCTTAATTTAAGATAGAAATACCCCAGAGAAACAGAAGATATGTACATCGTTTTTTCTTCTGTGGAATACGGTGCATAAGCTGGCCGCGAAATCAAAATTGCCGGTGTACCACTCAGTTTAACTAACGATTCATTGGATGAAATTGGTAACAGATCAACCGGCTGCTGTTCCTGAGGTGTCGATGGTGCATCCAGAAGTGCGCCAGCAGGTACCCCCTGTGCAAAAGACGTAACTGCGCATAGAGCAATGGATAAGATCAGATGCTTTGAAATATTAATTAAGCGAATAACCATATTCACTCGTCTCTCCCGAACAGGTAATAGATATAATATGTAAGAAGGTTAGTGTAAATATAACACTTGTAAGTTCATTCAAACAAAACAAAGATGTAATTGGTGATCGACGATGAGTTGCAATGGTAACGACGTCCGGGACAGACGTCGTTACCTGAAATTATTTACTGACAACAGAACGAAGTGCCTGATATCCGTAGTGCATAATCAAATGATCGAGAAGAACCAGTGCAGTGTAATTCTCTGCAACCGGCCAGATACGGGCTACGATTGTCGGATCCCGGCGGGTGATTGCTGCAAGTTCAGTATTCTGATTTGTGTACTTATCGATAGTATTCTGTTTTCTATCAATTGTTGGTGTTGATTTAACCGCGAGACGCATTACGATATCCTGCCCTGTTGCAAGTCCGCCGGTAATACCGCCCGCATTATTGGTGTCGAAAACAACTTTCCCGTTCTCTGAATGCATTCGATCATTGCTCTGATAGCCAGTCATATCTTTCACTTTGAAACCAGCTCCATTCTCAACACCTTTAACCGCACCGATTCCAAGCATTCTACCAAGTTCTGCATCGAGTTTATCAAAAACCGGTTCACCAAGACCAATCGGTACACCGGTAGCGATAACCTCAACAACCCCTCCGGCACTATCACCCTTTGCGCTTATCCTGTTCACACCATCAAGCATTGCCTGAGCAGCTTCAAGATCCGGACAATTTACAACATGATGAACTCCATAAGCAGCTTCAATCTCTTTTCGTGTAAATGATTTCGCGGTATCTCTGATCGGATCGATTTCCTTTTCAATCTGAGCAAACAATGCCATTTTTTCTAAGAAGCGCATCTTTGTCTGTACTCTGCCACTTACATAAACCTGCTGATAAAAAGGATCGTAATCCGCTCTGAATTTTTTATAGGAAGCACACTTCTGAGCAATTACTTCCGAATCAATTTCAGGACAGACAACCCCTGCCATCTCTTTTACATATGCGAACACATTAATGCCACATTTTTTCAATACCTGCTTTGCAATATACCCGGCAGCAACAATCGCAGATGTATAACGACCACTAAAAATTCCTGCACCGATTGCATCATCGTCCGCGCCATATTTTATAAATGACGCATACGAAGCGTGACCCGGGCGTGGTGTTCTGTTAGTATCCTGATATTGCTTGATATGGATAAAATGACGATCGAGGTTTGGAATAAGAATTGTCATCGGACTGCCATTGGTATGATTCTCATTTCCAGCACCTTCAATTGTATCGGCGGCGTTGGTACCGGTATAGATGATAGGCAGATCAGGCTCTTTTCTTGGCGATGAAAGTTCGTCTGCACCAGGTTTACGAAGAAGCAAATCACCGTAGATTTCTTGTTCTGTAAATTCCATTCCTGATGGAACGCCCTGAAGTAAAGCAGTAAGACCCTCCTGATATGATCCGCCAGCTATCGAAACCTGAAACAGCTTACCTAAGTGACAACCGAACATTTTTGCTCCTTACAATATACGTATAGTGATACAAACCCGTTTTAACAAATTTACTCGAAATTTGCGCAAAACCCACTTAATATAACTACCACTTTCGGTTTAATGCAACAACAATTTTCTGAATCATCATACAGTTTTGCATAGAGTATACATTTACAGCAGACGACTCAACTCATATTACAAGATATGATAAACCAATAACTCCACCGGTTAATATCACTACCTCGGAAATCTCGTTAAGCGCACCAATACAATCACCGGTTACCCCGTCAATCCTTTTCCTGCAATACACCATAAACATCATTCCAGCGATAAACGCAGCCGCAATACTACCTGCCATTACAAGCCGGTTCGGAACGATAACAATACAAAATGAAAAAACCAGCACATTTGACAACACGGTCTGCCATCCGGACCCGCTTTGACAAAAATGTGATGCGCTACCCTGCCCTGGTGTTGCAGATTTCATATGTGACAAAGCAATTGCCTGAAATGCCCTTGACATAACAAGACTAACAAGTATTACCGTGAAGCAGTGATGTTCCACGTACCATTTATAAAGTGTGACACGTAACAGGATATCGATACAAAGTCCGGCAACGCCATGGGTACCCAGCCTTGAATCCTTGAAAATTGATAGTATTTTCTCTTTTGTTCTGCCGCCGCCAAATCCGTCACAACAGTCCGCAAATCCATCAAAATGTAAACCGCCGGTCACAAGAAAAAGCATCCCCGTAAGCAGTATACCGCTTAACGGTACCAATGGCTGACAGTAATCAATCAACAGATAGACAGGATACATCACAAGCGCGATTAAAAAACCTGCAAGAGGGAAAAACGGCATTGATGATGCAACATGAGGAGTGTCTTTCCCCGGCACCGGAATCGTTGTTAGAATGCGCAATGATGTAATACAGCGGCTGATCATCTATACCTCTTTTGAAACACCGGCACTGCTGAATGTTGCCATCTGATGATAACAATTCATGGCCTGCTTTACAATCTGCATGGCAATCGCAGCCCCGCTGCCCTCACCTAATCGCATGTCAAGATCCAGTATCGGCCTCAGTCCTTCTATTTCAAGAAATGCTTTATGAAATTGTTCAGCCGATGCATGTGAAAAAAACAGATACTGTTTTACCTTCGGTTCATGCCTCATTGCAACAAGCGCCCCGGCTCCGGCAATAAATCCGTCAACAACAACCGGAATTGCTTTTTCTGCTGCACCAAGAATCATTCCGGCAATTCCGGCAATTTCATAACCGCCAACACGTTTCAATGCCTCAAGTGCATCACCATTCCACTCTTTACGATGCATCACAACAGACGATGCGATCACCTGTTTTTTCCGTTCAAGCATCTCTCCCAGTGATCCTGTTCCCACACCCACAGTCCGTTGCGGTTCGATCCCTAAAAGCATTGCATACAATGCAGACGCTGATGAACTATTGCCGATACCCATTTCGCCAACCCCGAGCAGATCTGCACCGGATTCCATTGCAAGCATTCTTCCACGGTCAAGTGCTTCATGGCATTCATCGGATGTCATCGCACAGCCACGGCTGAAATCTTTTGTACCTCTTCCAACTTTACAATTAATAAGCTTTGGCGTATAGGTTAACTCGGCATCGACACCCATGTCAACGACCGAAAGATCAATGTCTGAATTTTTACACAAAACACTTATTGCTGCACCGCCCGATGCTATATTTGCAGCCATCTGACAGGTAACACTTTTTGGATACGGACATACATTCTGCTCAGTAATACCATGGTCTCCAGCAAAAATATACATTTTTAATCTGTTTAAACCGGCTTTTTCGTCCTGTTTAATCATGCAATATTGTAACGCAAACTCCTCAAGACGCCCCAGACTTCCAACCGGTTTTGTAAGATCATCCAGATGTGCCCTTATTGTATTTGCCAGTTCTGAATGGTAATCCAATGATTCAATTGACATTTTACACCCTGTTTCCCTTTATGTTAATTTGAATGCCGCTTACTGACAGAATAACATAATCCGCAATTGCAGCAACCTTCTGATTTAATAATCCATTCATATCCCGGAACTCCCGGGCAAGTTTATTCTCAGGAACAATCCCCCACCCCACTTCATTTGTCACAATTATTATTTCAGACTGAACACCGCTTAACGCCATAATCAATTTGTCAATTTCAGCAGAAATCAGCCCGGTATTCTGTTCATATTTGTAAAACAGATTACCCATCCATACCGTAAGGCAATCCACAACCGTTATCGTATACAACGAATGAACACGTGTAATTGCATCTGCCAGCTCATACGGTTCTTCAACCGTTACAAACAATTCACCACGTTCCAAACGATGATTTTCAGCTCTTTTTCTCATTTCGTCATCGAATGGAACAGCTGTCGCAATAAACACTTTCCTACCATCTTTGTTTTTTGCATATGACACTGCGAAACTGCTTTTTCCACTTCGTACACCACCCGTTACAAGTGTTATTTTCTTCATGTATATATATTCCCTTGTAAACAGCACTCATCACGAATGCATATAAAAAAATATCTTTCTTTAACAAAAGTAAACTGTTACTGGATACAGCATGACACATAGCGATTCAGAAATATCAATTTCTGAATTTCCATCCTGTAATAACTGGAAAATGGATTTTTGTTAAGACAATTCATTCAAACAGGAATCCTCCGGTCTTATTCCACGAAGACCGTACAGTGTAAAACTCTGAAAACTGCATCGCAATCCAGTTCAGAGCCGAATGTATTCAAGCAGGTCTCCTGGCTTATATTCGCCTGATCATTAGCAACACGATCAGTCATTGTCCCCTTCCCATCATATCTGTTCATGACAGTGGATTCAACAATGTAAAACGAATAACACAGTGGCGGGTCCGCTCCCGATTGAAACGGGAATTCCCTTGACTTGAATTTTATACAAAAGAGACTTAAACTACTTTTTGAGAAAGTTTAATGCAAGGGGAACGTTTTCAAGCACGACAGTTTATTTGCGAAATTGAAGTTTTTTCACCTGTATCTATATTTTTTCTGAATTATCCCTGATGAATCATCACCTGATTCAAAGGTATCGACCATTTGTTTTTATTGCAGGTATCGACCAGAATATGCTGTACATAAAACTCGACAACTTTGAAATCCAATGCGGTATCACCAGTGAGATCAACCCGAATCTCATAATCCAGTGATGATAATCCTGCTTTTTTAAACATCACGACAATATTCCTGATATTTGCTGGATCCACCATTTGTGGCAATTCACTTTTCAAGCTGTGCAACATCACTTCGGGGATATGCGTAGTGCACTCTGCCTGATGCTTATAATCCACTCTAAAGGTAATGGCAACACGCAGATTTGCTGAAATGTTCCGGGGGTTAAGAGCCAGAAATGCAGGAGTTTGATAAATGTTCAAAGCGCCATCAGCCTCAATAATCTGCACTGCACCCGGAGTCTGATATAGTACGCGTCCCGTCTTTCCATCAATCTGTACCAGGTCGCCTTTTCGGCATGGAAACCATTCTTCAGATTTTCCCGGAGGACGTGAATACTTTCCAACCAGCATTTTAAGTGGCAGCATCTGCACACCGCCATCAAGCAGTGGATTGACCATGCGTGCCCTGAGACCAATACTTTCAACCAGCCAGGGAATGCCATCCAAAACAATGCGTTCGCCCTCCCGAACAGCTCCGTTATTCAACATGAGTTGCAGTATTTCTATATTTTGCGGCAATGTTTTAAAACTGGCCCAACCAATACCAATCAGGAAAATGAGCGCAACAGCAAGGAGAAACCAATCGGCAGTGAAGCTGAAAACCATGAGCATGGCCGCTATCCCGCCTAAAATACGCAATGCCTGTATAGCTATCGTTACAAGCCGGTTTCCCTTTTTCTTATGTTTCCATACTATCCCCCAGGCGATCATGAAAAATCGTATACCAAAAAATACAGCGCAAAATGCAATAACTCCCAAAAGAAGATTCTGCCCACGGGTTCGAAGAAAATTTCGAACATAGGCCATTGCGGCATCAAACGGTGATTGCTGCTCAGCTAACTTCTTCTCCAATGCGTTTTCAAGCGCATTTAAACGATCCTGTGCTGCCTGGAATCTTTGTTTCCAGAGTATTCGCATTCTTTCCAGATACTCATCCAATAAAGACGAAACAGGGGCACCTGAAAGCTTGTTTAGATTTGCAAGAGCTTGTGAGGAGATATCACGTTCAGTGGCGATTGTGGAAATTTGTGCACGCAGTTCTCCAATAGCACGGGACTGACGTGTAGCGAACTCCACTTCTGCCATAATTGGTTTAAGGAGTTTGCCGACTTGTTGCTGCCAATCGAATTTAGCATCGGTTTTTTCGCTAAAAGTGCTGACATCGACATCAACAGCCAGACGCTCAAGCAAAAGCTGTTGCTCGCGGAGTTCTGTCCTGGCTTTACGAATCCGCTCATTTGAAGCTTTATCTGGCGCACCATGAGCCTGATGCTCCAAGCTTAACAGTTCACGCTCTTTTCTATTGATATCCTGTACAAGGGCATCTAATGAAGCTAATATACCGTTACTATCCCCAACTGTATCAAAACTGATCGGTAACTCTGACAAATCATCAGGTTGAGCAGAATAAACGAATGCAAATCCGGACAGTAAAAAAATAATAATGCCTGAACGTTTTATAAATCCGCTCAAGACAGTTTTAATACCAGTCTCTGTAGCCCTTACTATTTTATTACAGATAATGCGACCCTTGTTGGCGTAATTTTTGTTTATATGAAAATTTACCTAATGGCGTGATGCAATATTTGCATTATTTCTGTCACGTTCATTAGACTTCTGAGCCCAGGCACGAAAAATCTTAAGTGATTCAGCATCAGCATCAATGCGAAAGTTCGGCTCGCCCTTCTTATATTCATTGAACCATAAAAAAACCTCAAAACAATTATTCGAATCAAAAAAGTCCAGAAAATCACGAAGCCAGTAGTGACGTCTCGGATCGGATGGACACCCAATTTCTGCGATCCACATCGGTTTACCTAAGTTCATCAACCCGGATACCGACCGTGCAAACACTTTTTGAAAAGATTCCCATTGATGGTACCTGTCATGATAATCACCGAAATTATAACCATCAAGTGCTACAATGTCAACATAATCACTGCCGGGATAATAGGGATAAATATCCTTGTCGAATGTCTGAAGCCCCCATACTACACTCGGGCTGAATATCCACAGGACATTGTCTGCTTTTTCCTTTTTAAAAATCTTATGTGTGTGCCGCCATGCGTTTTTGAAAAGAGTGCTTTTCTTACCCCAGGGAAACCAGTCGCCATTCATCTCATAACCAAATCTGTAATATACCTTTATATCAAGTTCTTTTGCCTGACGAGCCATTTTTCTGAAATAATTATCCCACTTGCCATCAATAATCTCTTTCAGAATATTCTCATTTTCACTACTTGTCAATTGATCATTCTTAAGATCCTGATTGATTACCGTGTAAATTCCAAGCTCCTTGTTTGACTCTGTAACCTGCAGGGGAAATCCGTCACCCATCTGGATGTACCACAGTACATACCCCGGAACTGCACCAAATACATTAATCTCATCCCTGAGATTATCCTCATAATTTTCCCAGAGCCTGCTTGAGAAAAAACCGAATCGCTGCGCATTCGGAACTTCAGGTTTCTCACCATGAACGGAACAACGAAGAAATACAAGATTTTCATTCTCGTCATCGGTTTCAACAAATTTATGCATACACGATACAACCAGAAGCAAGGTGATCAGTACACTAAACTTAATGATTATGAAACTCTTCTTATTCATAGGAACACCTCACTTGTCAGAATCTCATGCACCTATTTCATATTTAAATCATAGGTGCGCTATCTTAAGTATATCTGTAAAAACACTCCCGTGACAACTATTAAAAAAGTCAATATACTCGTGTGTTGCTTGAAATAAAAGTGATTTGTTTACAATTAATCAGATAACGTATGAAGTATGAAAATATTGAGTTGTATCGAGCAAATTAAATGCAAGTGTTATATGTCTTGTTTAATAACAACACCACTCATTCATATCCGGACATTCTGGTTTGTTGTATTTTAGTACTATTGACAATAGAATTAGCTTACAATCAGTATGTATAACTATTTTTTCCAGGATAGTCAATTATGGATAACAGTACATCATCTTTCAGGATTTATTCCGGAATTAATGTTTCGCATTGGCTTAGTCAAAGCGATCTTCACGGCAGCGTCCGGGCAGACAAATTTACAAAGGATGATATTTTACACATTACAGATTCCGGTTTTGACCATGTTCGGTTACCTGTTGATGAAGCACAATTATGGTTGGAAAACGGCACAGCCGACAATGAGGCATTCGACCTTCTGAATAATGGTATCTACCATTGTACGCGGCAGAATCTCCGTGTTATTGTTGACATGCATATTTTGAAATCACACTATTTCAATGATTTCAAGCAGCCGGTTCTTTATACCGAGAAAAAAGAGCTCGATCATTTCGCATCATTATGGTCTCAACTAAACGAACGTTTACAGGAGTGGAGTCCCGACATCCTGGCTTTTGAAATTCTTAACGAGCCTAAAGCAGAGAACAATGAAGACTGGAACAGAGTCAGTTCCACGATCTTCAACCACCTCCGGTATCTTGACAATTCAAGAACAATAATACTCGGATCCAACTGGTACTGTAAAACCGATACATTCAGTGATCTTGATGTTCCAAACGATAACCGCCAGCTTCTTTCATTTCATTTCTATGATCCGATGCTTGTAACTCACTACAGGGCGTCATGGACTAATCTTTTCGACTATGATGGACCAATCAACTATCCGGGTTTTCCAGTTGATAATGTTACCGCAGATTCACTTGCAGAACCGGTTCGATCCGTTGTACAAAGAGAAAATTATTATATCGACAGAAACACGATTATCGAAAAGATCAGGCCTGCTATTGACAAAAGGGTGCAAACAGGAATTAATCTCTATTGCGGTGAATTTGGATGTATTCGTCATACTCCACACGATATCAAGTGCAATTGGTACCGTGATGTTGTTTCGGTATTCAGGGAGTTCGGCATCGCCTTTACACATTGGGATATGCGTGGAGATTTCGGAATTCTGAACGGAACAGATGAAAACAGGGACATCATCGATATATTAACAAAAAGGTAAATGTGATACAGAACCCGGTAATTGGCAACTATACGTCAGTTGTCCGGCGGATCATATCACCAATCCGTAAACTTTTCTCCGTGATACCGATAACAAGCCTGCTTGATGGCGCACGCTCAATCTGATTACCGGACAGATCTGTAATTTTGGTAAATTGAACCGGATATGGTTCAAGTGACTGCTGCACCGGAATTATCTCAAGTTCCTCGCCACTGCCAAAACTATTCTTGACATCAACAACAGGTAATCCACCCGGAAGAATCGCTTTAATTGTACCTATAACCCTGCTTTTTGCTGAAGCTTTTGATGAAAAAACGTCCTGTATCAGGAGTTCTCCGTTGTAAAAACCGGTTGAATAGGTTCTGTGCTCAAGAGCATCGAGTTCTTTACGCCACTGAGGAAGTACCCTGTAATTATCACTGTCATTCAGATAGCTGTCAATTGCCGCTCTGTAAACTCTGACAACTGATGCAACATAGTGAACACTTTTATTACGTCCCTCAATTTTCAATGAATTGACACCAGAAGCAATAATCTGCGGCAGAATATCGATAGTACATAAATCCTTTGAGTTCATGAGATAGACACCCTCATCGCTCTCTTCAGCATCAAACCAGATACCCGTGTTTTGATTCTCACTTTGCGCAGGACTCAGACGATACCTGTATCGGCATGGTTGAGGACAATCACCCCTGTTTGGATGACGTTCACCAAGATAAGCCCCTAGAAGACAGCGCCCGCTGATAGAAACGCACATCGCTCCGTGAATGAAAATTTCTGTTTCCATGATATTCGCCATTGATGCTTCACGAATCTGAGACAAAGTAAATTCACGCGGCAAAACAGCCCTGACTACTCCCTGTTTTTTCCAGAAATCAAGAGACACCAGATTAAAGGTACCGGTCTGGGTACTTAAATGAATTTCTGCTGATGGCAGTATCTCTTTACATAATACAAGCACACCGGGATCACTGATAATAAACGCATCAGGAATGCTTTTCTTTTCATTAAGTTTAACAAGTAATTCACGCACTGCAGGAATAGTCGACTGATCGGGCATGAGATTCAACGCAGCGTATACCTTCCCGTTGCATTTATGCGCCATGTCAAGAAGCTCGGGTATATCCTCTATTGCAAAATTTGGAGAATGAGCTCGCAGATTGAGTTTTTCAATGCCTATATAAACAGCATTGGCACCATGTAAAAAAGCTGTTTCAGCTGCTTCAAAGGAACCTGCAGGTGCAAGCAATTCCGGCTGTTTCATTGCACTTGAGCCTTGGCTGACTTTACATCAGAAAGAGAATCAGGTTTTGATGAAGCATTTTTCGCAAGAATATCATTTAATGCTGCAGCATATACACCCTTCGGCTGAAGCCCCGGGATCACTTTTACAACAGTTTTGTCATTTACAATGAATATCACTGGAATTGCATTTACCTGAAAGTAACCTGCTATCGATTTATGAACATCAACATTTACTTTTAAGAACAGTACTTTCCCTTTAAATTCTTTCTCAAGTTCCGCTACAATAGGATTAAGAAGTTTACAAGGCCCACACCAGACTGCCCAGAAATCAAGGAATACCGGAATCCTGGATTTGACGATAATATCAGCAATCTGCTGTGATGAATCAATAATCTGTGCTGCACTCCCCGGCGGTTTAAGTGGTGGCTTAATCTGAGTTTCCTCAGCATACATACACGAACACAAAATTACCGTTAAGAAAACAAAAACAATTCCACGCATATTTAATTTAACCCCGGATTGTGTTGAATAAGGGATTAAATGTCATACGTAATCCCTGAAAAACTGACTGTTCAAATATACGATTTTTCTCGCTATAAATTGTACTTAAATTAGTAGAACTATACTATTAACTAAAACCGGGTATAATAAACAAACCTCAGTTCACGGCTCCAGCCAAGTGTACTGCCATTTTTATATTTGCGGTTTTCAAGCAGATCTTTGAAATCAAATTCAATAAAAAATCCAGGTGTAAATGCCCAGCGAATACCGGCATTTAAAAATCCATTTCCCGGTTGGGCGTACACAGGATGGCTGTTCGGGCGGATATCCTTGATATTCGTACCGAAATCATACTCAAAAACTACTGCAAGCTCTTCATTAAGAGCGAGATCAATACCAGCAAAAACGTTAGGCCATTTTATTACTTTGTATTCCTCCATGGAATAGTTCACCGTTGTGTGCAACCCAAACTGAATTTTCTGAAGTAACAGAAAGTTTTTACTGATTGCCAGAAAAAAACCGGGAGATTTATAAATATAGCCTTTATAATCAAATGCACTTGTATCGGCAAGGCCACCAAATCCCTGATGATCATACCCTAATGCAAAACCGGGCCAGAAATAACTTTCCTCAAAAATGCGATACTTTACAAGCCACCCGGGAAGCGGATTTAATTTTGCATATTTTCCGCGCCCGACAAGCCCTTCACCACCATAACTAATGCCAATGTTCAACCGGTTGGTCACGCCGACAGCGATCCCCATTACAACACCTGCACCAAGTGACGAATCACAGGATGAAAAAACCCTGCTGTCAAAATCAAAACTTGCACGAGGCAAAATTCCGGCAGTATTTGCATCAACAAGTCGCCGGGGCTGGAGCATGCCCTCTGCAAAAATAGTCTGGAAACATATCACTGCAACCGCAGCGGTTACCGTAATTATGCGTTTCATTGTGCTACTCCGGAATCTTCTTATTGTATTGTTTTTTCCGTTTGTCATTATAGTCCCGGATTAATAGTTTTTTTCGGTTATGTTCCTCATTGGTTTTCGAGAAATCGTGTTCCCCGCTGCCATCCCACTTTGCCACAAAATAAAGATCTTTCGTTTCCATTGGAGTGAGCGCGGCCTGCAACGCACCCTTTCCCGGAGAGCAGATCGGTCCGGGAGGTATTCCCTTGTATTTCCTGGTGTTGTACGGTGATGACGTATTGAGATCCGAGACAGTCAGGGGACCATTGAATTTTTTGAGAGCATAACGTACCGTAGGATCTGCACCCAGAGGATATCCTATTCTGATTCTGTTGTGAAATACTGCAGCGATTCTTGTCTGCTCCGATGCAAGCGTGGCTTCTCTTTCGACAATTGACGCAATCGTAACAAGCTGCAACTTTGTAAATTTTCCAGAAAGTTCAGAGTGTGTAAGCGACTCATAGCACTTGTCAAATGCCTGAACCATCCGGGTGATCATGAACTCTTCACTGACATTTTCAGCAAAGCGATAGGTCTCAGGAAAAAGAAAGCCCTCAAGTGATGGTGCATCCACATTAAGTTTTTTAATAAACTCGGGATTATTACATAATGATATGAATTTCGATGTATCAAATGCTGAAAACACACGTGCAACCCGTGATGCAGATTGTTCAATTGTCAATCCTTCCGGAATTGTCACACTAAGCTCAATGGTAGTCGCTTTCATCATGCCCTGAACAGCACTCATCACACCGTTTCCCGTTTTAAACTCAGCTTTTCCGGCCTGAACTTTATGGCCTGAGTTTGTCAACTTAACATAAAGCATAAATGCCCTGGTTGACGTAATAACTTTTTTTTTCCTCAACGAATCCGCAACCTGATACACTTTTGCGTTCTTTGGAATTATAATTTCAACCCTCTGATGTTCAACGGGAAGAGGAAAAAACAGATACCAGATTCCGGAAGCAGCACTTAATAAAAGTACCAGCACAAGCGGAATAAGGAAAAATGACTTTTTTTTGTTTTTTTGCATTACTCGTATCACCCAGACAAAACTGTAAAACAAATAGCCCAATACTGTAATAAATAGAAGAATTCCTAAGAACCAGATTCGAACTAACGTCTTAAACAATGGTATCATACACTAATTTTCAATTATAAAATGTGGATAACATGCTCATTGCACACCCCACCGGCGCTATCAGGAAATTTGCGCTTAAACAGAAAATAATTACTGGATAGAAAGCCGCAAAGAATTACATTTGTTAACACAGGAGAGAAACGTGGATTTGCTCCACACCAGCACAGTTCCATAACACCTCATACACCGCAATACCGGAGTGTATCAGGTGTTATACAGTAATCATCACCAGCACTTTTGAGTCTGGCGATAATTCTTGAGTTTTTCCCTGAGCCAGGTGTCGACCGCCCCGCTCAGATCGCAGAGTTTGTTGCCTTCAATATCGATATACGTCAATGTTTTCATTTTGGCAATATCATGCGGCAGGCTTGATAGACGATTATCCTTGAGATATAGTTCTTTCAATGAAGGAAGCAATGTGATCTGACCCGGCAGCGTTGTTAACACATTACCCCAAAGACGCAGTACTGAAAGTTGTTTCAGATTGCCAATCGTATAGGGAAGCGTTTCAAGACGATTATACCTGAAATCGATATCAACCAATTTATCAAGTTGACCAAATTCGAGTGGAATTGAACTGATTTTATTGCTGCTGAAATCTATTTTTGTCAAGTTTACACAATACCGAAGCTCCAGTGGCAGCTCTGTAAGAACATTATTTTTACAAAGTAATACCTTTAGCCCTGTCAGTTTGCCTATTTCTGAAGGCAGTACACTGATGCCATCATTAGCAACATCTTTGTTTGACAAATCAAGCGACACAACTCTTCCGTCTTCAATTATGGTTGCCTGCTCTGCGGTACGGTCAGTAATGCCTGCTTTAGTGAGTATATCCCTGACAACAGCCATATCCTGAGCTGCATCCCCCTGAGCAGTTACAGCCTCATTTAAACTTGCCAGTGCCGAATCGGGATCCTGCTGGGCAAATGAAACGACCGCCAATAATGCAATTAATAAAGCACCTGAACGTATCATAGTACCCTCCTCCTGATTAAGTATCAACCATAAATGTGTATGTACTTTACATCAATATATATTTTTTCCTTATGACTGCATGCATATTTTACATAATACGCCCCTTTTGGCTTAAGAACTGTATTCAGCGTATTCAGAATCAAAAAATGTATCGGCAACAATGGACAACCCTTTATTGACACAAATGTAACCGGCAAAAGCGCTCACTCTCCAGGTGGATACTCTTCAATATGCAATCAGTATCAAAAAACGGGGAAAAAATATGGGTGGTTAAAAGCACTATCTTATCAAAACTGTGATGCATTTCTATTGAATTCAACCAATGATGACCCCATATATATCATTGATTTTAAATAAAATAAACTTTTCGAGCATAATTGTTGCTGAACACGATATTTTTGAACTCAGCGCTGAACAGAGACAACACTTCACCCATGTAGTTAATCCACAATATATATTATAAGAGTTGTACTTTTAAAAAGGGATGGTGATGAAACCTCTTGTTCTTGCGATGGTTATCTGTGACAATTACTATAGAGACGCTCATACCGGAAAGAGTATACTATCCGGAACGTTCAGTTCAATCAATAGCCCAAGTTATCCATCGAAGCACGGAAACTGTGCAATCTATGTTGCGTTGACTGATGTCGCAACAGATGGTGATGCCCAGCTGATTTTCAGAAAAGAAAATTCATCATTTACCATGGAGCTTCCACCGTGGAAGGTTCAGGCACCGGGTAACCATCGTGCGGTCGTTGAAATTGGCGGAAATATCAACGGTTTGCCTATCCCCGAAGAGGGTAGTTACGAGTTCGTATTGTTGTGGAATGGTGCAGAGATTGCGCTTCGACGATTAACAGCAAACAAACTTGATATGGATGAAAATCAGGAACAATAACAAATAATATACTGCGAATACATATAAAACAATTTAAACTCTAACCAGGTAATAATATTTCTTATGCTTCTATCAACGATTCTTGTAAAAATCGTAGGCGGAATTTTTCTTGTCTGGACAATTTTTTCAATCTATAAACATTTTAAAAGCGTTAAAGTTCCTTCGAAATCATCAAAAGAAACTAAACAATCTTCGTCGGAACAATTTTTAAATAACGCACTGCTCTATCTATGGCTCACATTTATGATTGTTTTTTCTGTCGGCATGATGGTTAACAATTAATTCAGAACAACTACATGAAGTGACAATTCGGTTTTTATGTCACAAGATATCCTTGTCACTGCAACGATACGACACAGCACGGTTAAAGTCCCGGCTTTGCATCAAACCAGTTGACTTTTACACCTGTCCGGATGTAAAAGAACCATCAGGAAACCGTATGGTACACTTACGAACAATCTTCTGAGCCGATACACTTTTGTCAACGACATGATCAGTATACAATCAAAACTCTTTACAATAAACAACAGTAAAACTGGATTTATTTTATCGTCATGAAACCAGTCTGTCAACTTCACAAGGAACCGATGTATGCCTGTACACTCTAAGATCATAATTCATCACCAGTATGAGTCTCTGCCATCACCTGCCGCTGCACTTCAAAAAATGGGTAAGAAAATTCTTAAAAAAGAGAACATCTTAACCGGCCGCACTGTTTCTGTTGTCTTATGTTCAGACTACATGATTAAAAAATTAAATTCAAACTACCGAAAAAAAGAGAAAGCAACCGATGTTCTCTCGTTCTGTTTCGATGATGATGATCTTCTGGGTGAGATCTACATTTCGCTTCAACGGGCAAAGGTACAGGCCAGACGGTTTGGTTTGACTTACGATGATGAGGTAATGCGCCTTTTTGTTCACGGAATAGTCCATTTGCTGGGATATGATCACATCAAAGCGAAAGACAGAAGTGCCATGGAATCAAAAGAAAAACAGTATTTCAATGTTGAGGATTGATTGGTCAACTCCGACAGGTGCGAAGTCCACGGACTTTATGTGATGTATTTCCCCTTTGATAAGAACAGAAAAAAATGTATATTAATGAATTCTGCATGCGTTTTTCCCTGAATTTATATTCGACACGCAGCGAAAAGTGAGTTGATTTAAACACTATTGTTTAGATTTAACTTGTTGATTTTTATCTCTAAGGAGGATTTTTTGGATAGTGACCCGTCGATATCATTGTATATCGCAGGACTTTTATTCTCGTTTCTGTTGTCTGCGCTCTTTGCATCAGTTAAAATTGTTTTTAATTCAATAAATCAAAGTACAATCTCGACTGATGACGACCTGCTCCGGTATTATTCATCAAAGGTAGAGTCGATCCTTGAAAACTGGATTATTCTTAACAGCACTGTGGCATTTGGCCGGACAGTTGCAAATACACTATTTGCGATTCTTTCCTATAGTCTCTGCACAAAACTGTTTCCACAATTGCCTTTTTATCAATCGACACTGTTTCCTCTCGCATTCAGCATTATTATGCTTCAGTTGTTTGCGTATGTACTTCCCCGGGCGATAGCATTACGATTCTACCGTAATTATTTTTCAATTATTTACATTGGATATAAAATTTTCAACTGGATGTTTCTTCCTTTTGCATCCCTGTTTTCATTACTTCAGCAGTGGCTTCTTGGCCTTTTCAAATATGACAGGAAGCTATCGTTTCTTTCTGACCATGATAAAGCGAGAATAACTGAAGAGGGCGACAATGAGGCTCTCGACGATGAGGAAAAAGAGATGATCCAGAGCATTTTTGATCTTGGTGATACAACTGCAGAAGAGATCATGGTTCCCCGTATTGACATAATCGGTATATCTGACAAAGCAACGCTTCCAGAAGTGCTTGTGATTATTCGTGATGAAGGTCATTCTCGTTTTCCGGTTTATGAAGAAACAATAGATTCGATTACCGGAGTACTTTACGCAAAAGATATTCTTAGCTGGCTTGCAGAAAACGATCCATCAGCCTGGCATATGCAGTCGCTGATCAAACGCGCACATTTTGTTCCTGTTGGTAAACCGGTCAATGATCTTATGCGTGAGTTTAAACAAAAACATCTTCACATGGCAGTCGTAGTTGACGAATACGGAGGAACAGCCGGGCTTGTTACCATGGAAGACATTCTTGAAGAAATCGTTGGTGATATCCAGGATGAATATGATGAAGAGGAACTTGAAATAGTCCAGGTTTCCGAAAATGTCTATATTGTTGATCCACACATAGACCTTCAGGATCTTAACGATGAGCTGGGGATGTCCCTTGACACAGAGGATGTTGAGTATACAACACTTGGTGGGCTTATTTATCATGAGTATGGTGATATGCCTGCTGAAGGAAGCCAGTTTGAACATGAGGGTTTACGATTAACTGTGCTGAAAATGGATAACCAGAGAATTGAGAAGGTCAAGGTTGAACTGATGGAT
>CAYMGX010000072.1:0-11076 GCA_964390065.1 uncultured Fibrobacter sp.
CGTTGCACAATATGTAAGGTAAGGATGTAATAATTCTGCAACAGTTGTTAACAACATGCAAATGTAAACACTATGTTTTACTTTTGTATAGTATAATCGTAAAGGAGAATGACTATGCTTGACACAAAACATCCATGTTATAACCCTAAAAGCGGCGTTTCTCATGGAAGAGTACATTTGCCGGTAGCCAAAGGATGCAACATACAGTGTAATTACTGCAACAGACTTTATGATTGTGTCAACGAAAGCAGACCCGGCGTTACATCTGCAGTACTATCGCCACGCCAGGCGTTGTATTATCTTGACAATGTAATACCAATGCTTGACTGCGAAATAAGTGTTGTAGGTATTGCAGGTCCCGGTGATCCATTTAATGAGCCCGAAAACACTATTGATACATTGCGTCTCGTAAAAGAAAAATATCCAGCCATGCTTACCTGTATTGCATCGAATGGATTAAACCTTGCAGAGTACGCCCCTATACTTGCATCAATAGGTGTTGGCCATGTCACGGTTACCATTAATGCCGTTGATCATGCAATTACAGCAAAGATGATTTCATGGGCTAAATTCCGTAGTAAAATCTACCGCGGGCTTGAAGCCGGAACATTATTACTTGAACGTCAATTACTTGCAGTAAAAGCACTCAAGGATAATGGCATAACTGTAAAAATAAATTCCATTGTTGTACCGGGAATCAATGATACCCATATTACCGATGTATCGAAGAAAATGAAAGAGCTCGGGGCAGATGTCATGAACATATTGCCGCTTCGTCCAGTTGAGCATACACCATTTGGTGCTATTGCACAACCGGATCATGAGCTAATGCAGAAAGTACGCTGGGAAGCATCACAGAATATGGAAGTGGTACGACATTGCGCCATGTGCCGGGCAGATGCTGCGGGAAGACTCGGGCAGAATAACCCGGAAGCAGTACACAATCTGCTTCAATCAATTGCATCAATGCCGCTCAATCCATTAGAGCATAGGCCCTATGTAGCTGTGGCAAGCAGGGAAGGTATGCTTGTTAATGAACATCTTGGCCAGGCTAATCTTCTGTATGTTTACAATATCGAAGATGTCTCATTTCCTGTTGTTGAAATCAGAAATGCACCAGCAGCAGGCACAGGTATTAACCGATGGACTGAAATGGCTGACATATTACATGATTGCAAAGCTCTTATTGTCAATCAGGCCGGAGAGCCTCCAAAAGCAGCGCTTGCAGAAGAAGGAATTAAAGTTATTGTTACCGAAGGGTTGATTGAGCAGGCACTCATGTCCATTAAAAATGGAATGGAACCATTGCCTGTTGTAAACATTAAATCATGTACCGGCGGTGGATGCGGTAAAGGATGCGGTTGACAAATTATTTCTTTGTCCCTGAGGGACTGTATATTTATAGAAAATGTCCAAAAATAAAATCATTGTCCCGTAGGGACAACATATAAATAGGGGTTAAAATTGTGCAAGAGACAGATTCTCTATTTATTATGATGTAAATTACATCTGGCGTGATTTATAACAGATATATCATCCCTACGGGACTCAGATTGTTTTTATTGTCATGGATGCTATAAATATTTAATCCCGCTGGGATTCTGAAAAAAATAGGATTGGATTTGTATATGTATTCATCTGAAAAACGAACGGTATATTTAATTGACACAACTCTCAGAGACGGTGCACAGGCTGCTGACATTGCATTTTCTCCTGATAATAAGCTTTACATTGCTGATCTCTTATACAATGCCGGAATTCGTTTTTTTGAGGCAGGTATTCCCGTGATGGGAGAAACCGAACAAACGGTTATATCCACACTTACAAGCAGATACCAGGATGCACTTTTTATCGGCTGGTGCAGAGCCAAACTTCCTGATCTTGACGCAGCGCGAAGATGCAATTGTAAATCTGTACATATTTCATTTCCAGTTTCAATAAATCACATTAAAACACTTGGTTATACCGAATATGAAATTCTTGATCAGGTCTCTTTTTTCTGCGACTACGCATCAAAATACTTTAATTCGTTTTCAATCGGTGCACAGGATGCCTCAAGGGCATCGTATTCCTTTCTTCATGAATTTGTCAAGCGAGGGGTTGCAGCAAACGTCAGCAGAATCCGTATTGCAGATACCGTTGGCATTCTGACACCGATGGAAACATTCAGATTGTTTACAAACCTTAAAACAGATCATCCTGAATGCCGTCTTGAAATTCATGCACATAATGATCTGGGAATGGCGACTGCAAACACCATTACAGCACTGCAGGCCGGAGCTGAAGCTGCATCAGTTACAGTCAATGGTATCGGGGAAAGGGCTGGAAATGCTGCACTGGAAGAGGTCATTATGGCCCTTCAACTTTCGAACTCTTTACATTGTGATTTTGACACGAGCGCAATTAATGTTATTTGTCAATCTGCAGCTGATTTGTCCGGAATGGAAATAAGTAAACAGAAGCCCATTACCGGATCATCAATATTTAACCACCAATCCGGAATTCATTGCCATGCATTGTTACGAAACAAATCTGCGTATGAACCTTATGATCCATCATTAAGCGGTCATACACCATCCCGTTTCGTATGTGGAACTCATAGCGGACGTGCCGGTATTCTGTCAATGCTTGAAAACTGTGGGATAGTAATCAGTAATAGTGAGTTTGACCATTTCTTCAAAACTTTGCAGAATCATATTTCAGAAACTGGAAAATCTATGACTGCTGATGAGGTATGCGAATTTTATTATGCCTCAGGTTTTGCAAATGAGATATTACGTCCCTACAGGGAAAAAGAATACTTTATGTAACTCTTTTACTACAATGATAAATGCTCTACAAGCATTTATGGATTACCATATCCATTGTAATCATTCAATTGCTATTACCTTTACAACTCTTTCTCTAAACCTGAATGATTCACCCGCTTTACAATGAAGCATTGCCTCACCAATCGGCGACTCCTGAGAAATAAGACAATATTCCTCATTATCAATAACTACTTCATCCGCACTGATCGCGATAAAAAATATACCCATTGACGTCGTCACAAGCGCCCCGGGTTTAACACTATCACAATTTTTCGAAACATCGATTTGATGCAATGTTTTCTGAAGCGCATGAGCATCATTAAGACGCCTTACCAGCAATTCACTTTCACGTTGTTTCATAGCACGTCCGGTTTCATATTTATCACCGGCAGAACTCTTTGTCTCTTCATTGGCTGCACTTTGTGCATCATCAAGCGCCCTATTGATAATATCAATCTGATGATTAACATATTTAAGACAGTGTTTGTATAGCTGTAACTTTAATTCCTGACTCAATCAACGATACTCCATTAAAACCTTCAATAACATCTATTTCCAGGGTCTGAAATATACCTTATTTTTAGAAAATTGAAAAGTGAGTTACATAGAAAAATCGTAACCAGTGTTACCAGTTGGGTCTGGATTGCGGCTGTAGGGACAATGACTACTGCATTACTTACTTGTATATAAAATCAACATGATATTACAGTTGTGACCGGTAACGTTTTTCATCCGGAGATGGAACGTTACCGGCAATGCCATGTATTTTTTGAAATGTCTGCACCTGATTGATTTGCTAAAACATTCTCTCAACAGTCTCTTTATCAACGTTACTGCTAAGTTCCTGTTTAAAAGACCGATTGAACCTCAGATCCATTGAATCGTCCAATGTAGCTCCCGGAATATATGTTGTAGTGAGATTATCCGTATATCCTTCTACATTGAGATGCTGAAATGTCATTGTTTTACTGATTTTTATCTCTGTATCCTTCTTTACTGCATCAGATGTAATCTGTGCAAACGTCATGCCCGCAATACCCGTTATAATGATAACTGCTTTAATAATATTCATAGTATCCTCCAGATAGATTTAAGGTTGAGTTCGCCCCCCCGGAAAGAGACGGATAAGATTTACGTTCTCTTCCCCGGGACTGTTTACTGCATGCATATTTATCTCCGCGGTTCTTTTACCAGGTTCTGTTTTCTTTTGAATGAGTGACCATGTAAGATAACACGCTGCATTATCGCGCAGCTCAGAACTATCACTGTTGTCAATTATGTATTCATACAATTTCAGAGCATCATCATACCTTCTAAATGATTGCAGTGTATTTGCTGCAGTAAAAACACGATACAGATTACCACCCGTATTTCCCGTTTTCCTGATATCCGCCAGAATTGAATCAGCCTGTAATTCAGACATTGACATGCCTGTGTAATCTTTACTATATGAGCTCATAACGAAATTATCCAGCAATTTACGTACAGGGAATGAAAGCTCCAGCTCTTTTTCCGACTCAAACCCTTTTATCGACAGACTGTCTGCAACTGCCACATTACCATCTTTCAAGGTTATCGTGTCATTATCTATACCTGAATCATGTGTAACCCTGACACTCCCTTCAACGACAGTAATCTTTGTCATTTTTTGTGTTGCGTCAACCCTGAAGGTCGTACCCGTGACCCTGATTTTTGCATGAGGTGTTACAACGGTAAAACTCCGGTAACGACCTTTTTCAACAGTAAACAACACCGCTCCCGATGTCAGCGACAGGTAGACTGCGGTATCTTTTTTCTCGACAACCATATGACTTTTTTTCCCGACAACACCGGCAGTCTTACTATCAAACATCACAATACTGCTCTGGCTGTCGGAGGTAACGATGTCATTTCCGGATTGAACGACTGCTGCGTCTGCGCTATATCCCGGTGATCTGTCGTTAGTCATGCTGGAAGTGTAAATGCTGTTATTATCCGGCTGATATAAAAGAGTTACAAGTAATCCTCCAGCAGCAATTGCAAGGCAAGCAGCTGCTGCCAGCCTGATAATCTTTGTAAATGAGTAGCTTTTATTTGTAAACCGATAACGAACACTCTTCTTTTCAAGTGAGTCATCAAGCAGCCTGTTCCAATCATCCTGTGATTCGGCATTCTTTATTGATGGTGCGTTTTTGCAGCCGACAAGTATCAAACTATCAATAACACATTCCTGCTCAAATGCATTCCTGACAGCAGTATCACGTGAACACTCATCAAAAAAAGCTGCTAACGCTTCTGAACTCTCTGGATTATGAGCCAATGACAACCGTCTATCCGCTTTTGAGTTCATACAGTCCACCCCTTTGTAATCAGGGCTTTTTTAACTTTGTCTCTCGCAGCTTTCAGTTTCATGAAAAAATTATCTTCACTGATTGAAAGTACTCCAGCTGCGTCACGCCCGCTGTAACCACAGAAATAGTAGAGTGAAAAAGCAGTTTTCTGATCAATCGGTAACGCGGAAAGCGTTTCATTGATACAAAGCGACAGCTCCTTATTTGTATAGTTCGTGAGACCATCGGGGGTATTCAAGTCCATGAATACATCCTGATCATAGGGTGAGAATCGATTCTTTGACCGCATAAGCTGACGGGTATACTCCGCAATCTCATTAACTGCTATCCTGTATAGCCATGTGCTGAACTTACAGGATCCGCCGAATGATCCTACCGCTTTGACCGCTTTTACAAATACATTCTGAAGGACATCACTGCGGTTGTCCTCCTCAAAGACCGAACGCGCAACCACCGATGCCACCATTGTCCGGTACATCATAAGCAGTTGAC
Source organism: uncultured Fibrobacter sp. (assembly GCA_964390065.1). Taxonomy (GTDB): domain Bacteria; phylum Fibrobacterota; class Chitinivibrionia; order Chitinivibrionales; family Chitinispirillaceae; genus JAAZBG01. The sequence goes on from CAYMGX010000072.1 coordinate 5,633, forward strand.
GCATCGCCCCTTTATCGCCATCTCTGGCTGCTGTTATCAGTTCTGTGTTATCCATACTATTGACTATGACGTATCGGTCGGGAAAATCTAAAGACTTTTTTTAACATTTTTTTAAAAAGGAATTTTTATTGTTCAAGCTAATACCGCCCCCTGAAATCCTGATTATCTGACACACTTGCCTCTGTCTTATTGGCTGGAAAAATTGAGTAGAATGTATTTTATTATCACTATTCAAATGTTCTGGAGATTGTTTGCACTATCCAATTCAGTATGGTTTGCAGGTTATTACAAAAATGGGCTGTAGGCCCTTTAATTATTGTAGGAAAAATGTGCCACAAAATCCCTTTATTCCCTGGAGGGGAATCATTATTATGTTTCCCCTCCAGGGAAATGGGTATGTACTATAAATTTTTTACTACAATAATTAATGCTCTACAAGCATTAATAACAATGGGTGATCAACAACTGACCCATCGTTGTAATATTAAAAAACAAATCAGTCTCTATCATGTATACAACAACTTCTTGGCATCATCAATAATCTTATCCAGCGGTAACGCATTCGGGCAGCGGCTTGAACAGAGTCCGCACTTTACACACTTATCCAGTCGCAATCCATCCTCCCACTGCTTCTCCTGAAATGACGTTTTTGCACTTTCCATCTTTACATATTTATAAAGATTATAGTAAGAAAGTGATGCCCCCACATTGATTCCCTGCGGGCAGGGTGCACAATAGCCACAACCGGTGCACCGCGGCTCATCGGAACTTACGATACTGTCAACTTCAGCAAGAATCTCCGCTGTTGACATGCCGCATTTGTTCATAGTATCACGAATCCACTTTGCATACTGTACATCCTCCACTGACGAGAACCCGATGAGCAAATGAATATTTTGTAAAGTCATCAGATAGCGTAGTGCAAGTTCCTTCAAGCGCTCATGTGATGCAAGAAACCCGCCGGCAAGCGGATTCATTGCAAACACCTTTATATTATTTTTGCTGCAGTATTCAAGTATTCCCAGGCGTGTCCGGTTGACAACATTTAACGGAATTGTTACTGTTTCAAACAACCCACTTGCCAGAAAGGCAATAATTGTATTGGTATCTGCATGTGTTGTAATACCCAGATGATCCCATTTCCCTTTCATTTTTCGGACCCCATCAAGCCAGCCGCCCGCTTTGCATGCTTCGTTAAACTGTTCCATTGTATGTGTGGTCCAGAGATGATAATAATCAAATTTGTCAAGATTCTGACGTTTAAGCGACTGATTAAACACCTGCTCAAGCTGCTCAGCTGAGCGTACGCCAAAACCGGTGTCAGGTTCGAAATCACCAAAACCCATTCCGCCATTTCCCGGGCAGCTTTTTGCGCTCACCATAACGCGCCTGCGATAATCACCCTGATTAACGGCATCACCAACCCACGCTTCAGAGTTTTCAGTTGCGTTCGTATAGCAGTAACAGGGCGACGTATCGATATAATTAAAACCGGCATCAATCGCCGCATGTATTGTCAGACGCGCACTTTCGCGATCCTTAAACCGCATTGCACCGATCATGATTTTGCTCAGTTCCATTTGATATTTTCCTTCCGTTTTTAATTTTATCCCTACGACGCAGTCAAATTCTATGGGCATGTCCCCTACCGCCAACGTCGTTGACTTAGCGTTTACAAGGTGGCAGTATACTTATGCGCTCGCCCCCACCCGCTCGTAAAACCGAGCGACCTCCCCCGCAGGATGGAGGTAACATTTTGATTTTAAACAATTACGCCTCACTCCTGCGGGGGTAGGTCCAGCTGCTTTGAGCTGGGTGGGGGCGAGCAACCGGCACATTTTTAACAAGTAAAAACTCTATTTGTGTCGTCACCATTCTTGAACATTAGTGAATATATGTTTAACCAGCAACATTCTCCAAAACCTGAATTATTCAGCATGAATTATACACCTGCCATTATCAGCCATTTACCAGCGATTCATAGTTAATTGCCAGGATAGTGCAGAAACATTCCAATCATCAACCTTGATCGACCCGTCTACCCTATTTATTTTATACCTGTAATAAAGTAATGCGTTACTGCGCGCGATTTTATTATTGTGCAATTAAAAAAAAGAATCTGGAGCTTATGAATAAGAATAGTACACCCGTCTATGATGAAAGCAAGATAAAAACCCTCAGTTCGCTTGAACACATCCGATTACGATCAGGAATGTACATTGGACGGCTCGGTGATGGATCAAGTCCGGATGATGGTATTTACATTCTTTTAAAGGAGCTGATCGACAACGCCGTTGACGAATACATTATGGGACATGGCAAAAAAATAGAAATTGCAGTCTCAAAAGAGATCGGCTCTGTGCGTGATTACGGGCGCGGCATACCTCTTGGTAAAGTAATTGACTGCGTATCAATAATTAATACCGGTGCAAAATACAATGACGATGTATTCCAGTTTAGTGTCGGGCTTAATGGTGTAGGTACAAAAGCAGTTAACGCATTGTCAAGTCATTTCAAGGTGATATCCTACCGTGACGGAGAGTTTTTTGAAGCAGTGTTTCAACGCGGAAAGCTCAAGTCCAAAGATAAAGGAAAAACCAAAGAAGCTGATGGAACTTATGTGGAATTTACACCTGATAACGAGATTTTTAGCGAGTACAAATTTAACTACGAATATATTGAGCAGCGTTTATGGAATTACGCCTATCTTAACAGCGGTCTGAGGCTCTATCTTGGTGATCAGAAATTCGAGTCAAAAAACGGGCTTCTTGACCTTTTGCACAATGAGGTCGGTGAAAACACGGTTTACAGTGTCGCTTATTATAAAGGTAAACAGCTTGAATTTGCTTTTACCCATACCGGTAGCTACGGCGAATCATATTTTTCATTTGTAAATGGACAGCATACCAGTGATGGCGGTACGCATCTGAGCGCATTTCGGGAAGGTATCCTGAAAGGTATTAATGAATATTTCAAGAAAAATTATAATGGTATTGACGTACGCGAGGGGATCAGTGGTGCCATTGCAATAAAATTAAAGAATCCGATCTTCGAATCGCAGACAAAAAACAAACTTGGCAATACGGAAATACGCAGCTGGATTGTACAGGAAGTAAAATCCGGTGTTGTCGATTTTCTTCATAAGAATATTGAAGCCGCCAGGGCGCTCGAAAACAAGATCGTTCAAAACGAAAAACTTCGCACTGAACTTAACGCCGTTAAAAAAGAGGCCAAGGAAGCTGCAAAGCGGATCGAGATCAAGATCCCCAACCTTCGCGACTGTAAATATCATCTGCCGGACGGCAAGGATGGTGAAAACTCGACGATATTCCTCACCGAGGGTCAATCTGCCGGTGGTTCCATAATCTCTGCCCGCGATGTGTATACCCAGGCGATTTTTACACTTCGCGGTAAATGTCTTAATGTCTTTGGACGTAACAAAACAGCAATCTACCAGAACGAAGAGCTTTACAACATGATGATGGCTCTGGGGATTGAAGATAATGCTGAGAATCTGCGTTACAATAGAATCGTGCTTGCAACTGATGCCGATGTGGATGGTTTCCATATCAGAAATCTGCTTTTAACCTACTTTCTTAATTACTTTGAAGAGATTGTTGTTGCCGGACATGTTTACATTCTGGAGACACCACTATTCAGAGTACGCAATAAAAAAGAAACCAGATACTGCTACAGCGAGAAGGAGAAGGATCTGGCCGTTAAATCCATACGCGATCCGGAAGTAACACGATTCAAAGGACTTGGTGAAATATCACCCAATGAATTCGGACAGTTTATCGGTAAAGATATGCGGCTTGTCGAGGTGAATGTCAAGTCAATCAAGACGATCCCTGAAACACTTGAATTTTACATGGGAAAAAACACTCCCGAACGCCGTGACTACATAATGGAGAATCTGCGATAATGGCTTATATAAAAAATCTGTATGATCTTAACTTTCTGGAATATGCATCCTATGTCATTAAAGACCGCGCAATTCCTCACATTAATGATGGTCTCAAGCCGGTGCAGCGCCGTATCCTTCATACATTGTGGGAAATGGATGACGGTAAATTTCATAAGGTGGCCAATGTCGTCGGCCAGTGCATGAAATACCATCCTCACGGGGATGCGTCCATCGGTGATGCACTCGTGTCACTTGCAAACAAAGACCTGTTTATTGACAAGCAAGGAAACTTCGGTAACATTTTTACCGGTGATCCGGCATCTGCGGTTCGTTATATTGAATGCCGCCTCACACCACTTGCACGTGATACGATGTTCAATCCTGCAATTACCGAATTTCTTGATTCTTATGACGGTCGCAACAGGGAACCAATCACGCTGCCATCAAAACTACCGGTACTGCTTGCTCTCGGTACTGAGGGTATCGCTGTAGGTATGTCAACTAAAATTCTACCGCACAATTTAATCGAGCTTCTTGAAGCAGAGGTTGCCTACCTTGAGGGCGAACAGAATCTTGTCTATCCCGATTTTCCGACCGGTGCAATTGCTGATGTTTCTGAATACAATGACGGTAACGGGAAAATTCTTGTCAGGGCAAGGCTTGACACAAGTGATGACAAACGGATTCTTATTAAAGAAATTCCTTTTGGTACTACAACAGAAAGCATTATCGATTCAATTGAGACTGCCGCTAAAAAGGGCAAACTGAAAATAAGCGGGATCAGCGACTTTACCGCAGAGAATGTTGAAATTGAAGTTCGGCTCGCTCGCGGTGTTCATACCGACGAAACAGTAGATGCATTGTTTGCTTTTACTGAATGCGAAACATCGATAAGCCCCAACCTGATGGTAATCAAAGATGACAAACCTATTGTCACCACAGTAACCGAAGTTATTCAGCACAATGCAGATCAGCTTGTTGAGATACTCAAGGCAGAGCTCAAACTTGAGGAACAGAACCTTAAAGATAAGCTTCATGCCCGCACGCTGGAACAGATTTTCATTGAGCAACGGGTTTACAAAAAAATAGAAGACAAGACTACATCCGAGCTGGTTGTTAAAGCAGTTCATGATGGTTTGAAACCTTACCAGAACGAGATTAAGCGTGAGGTTACCGACGAGGATGTCGACACACTCCTTAAAATTCCTATCCGCCGCATAAGCTTATATGATATCAATAAAGCTAAACGGGAGATGCAGGATATACGTGACCGCCTGAAGCAGATTAAGGAGCACCTTGGTGCAATTATCGATTATGCAATCTCCTTTCTTAATGGTATTATCGAAAAATACCGTTCATCATACCCGCGCAAAACCGAGATACGCTCACTGAAAAAAGTGGACGTACGCGAAGCTGCACAGCGTAATCTTAGATTGCGATATGATAAAGATACCGGATATCTTGGCTATGAGGTCAATGGTAATTTACTCTTTGAAGTATCAAACTACGACCGCATTCTTGTTATCCGCAAAAGCGG
>CAYMGX010000072.1:11176-19649 GCA_964390065.1 uncultured Fibrobacter sp.
GATTTTCTTGTTAAGGGAGTTAAGGCTGCGGGTGTACGGCTGGCGAATAAGGAAGTAAAAAGCGTAAAGATTTCGGGGCAGTAAAATGTTTTTTTCATTATAGAAACGTCATGGAATGGCGTTTCTATAATGATTGCAACGCAAAATACCAGAATGATCTGACAGTTATTTTTCCTGTGGTGTATTTTTTTCTGACATGTAATGACTTTTCTCTGACATATCACTCTGCAAGTGCTTGTTTTAGATTGTCTTTCATAGCATTTGTATTGCTCATAATACACGAAACCCTTGAATTTGTATTATGAGCAATACATATTCAAGGGTTTCGTGTATTTCTTGGAATACATTACCTTGCAAAAACACTTCTTAATTGAAAAAAACACCCTGCCGGACGCACACACAAAAAGTAAAGGACGGTATTATACCGTCCTTTACTTTTATGGCTGATTTACTTTCGCATAATCAGCACTGGTGTTCCTACATTCCCCATTTACGTAATACAACTGTGCATTTAATTTATTAATTTATACGAATACACCATTGGTTCAGTAATTGAAGGTGCTCCAGATGTAATCAATGTGTTGTTTATGTAGTCCAGCCAGTTTCCTGATGTTTGACTGAATGAATCGTTTATTGACACAGTTGACAGTTTGTTCTTCTCATCCAATTTATACAATCCCATATTGTAACCAGATCCCACATAAGACATAACAGTCAAGTAGATCTCAGATGATGTGACTGCTGCACTTTCAATCAATCCATAATTAAAATATTGAACAAGACTCCAATCTATTCCATTTCTGGAACTGTATATTACCTCCCTCCCAAACACGTAAACAACGCCATTCAATACTTTTATTGAAACGATTTGATCCATCATTGACAAAAACTGTTTCTGTTTAACACTTGTCCAATTTACACCATCAGATGAATTCCATATGTCATATTTGTAGCCGCCGTCACTTGATGACAAATACATCATCCACAATTTTCCATCAAAAACAAAATATTTTTTTTGAATATTATCCGGAAATGTGTTACCGGTGTTACCAGTGTTCACTTCTGTCCATTTTTTTCCATCACTTGTTTGCCACAAATCGTTTAAGATCACATTTGCAGAATCCACACCACCTGCAACCCATAATTTATCATTAAATACAAAACATTCCATTGATGACCGTTTTGAGAATGGTGCACAATCAGTTTCCTGTATCCAATTATCACCATCAGCAGTAGACCATACGTCGTTATACCGTTTCTCAGGGTGTAAAATATATCCACCAATTAAATAAAGTCTGTTATTAAATACCACTGTACCATGTGAGCTTCGGGCAGGAATGCCATTTGCACCTTGAACAGCCTTAAAATGATTTACATGCAAATCAATTGTATCATACTGTACCATTCCATCATCATCTGTTACTCGTACAATACATCTTAATTTATCACGCTGTTTATCTGCTACAACAAATGCAGTATCCTGTCCTGATATTATTTTAAAGTCGCTGCTATCACAGGACAGTTCCCACTTTGCAATATAACCGAAAGTATCATGAGCCTTAAATTGTAACCTGCATGTATCATTGACCCAAACTGTATCATACTGTGACAACATTTCAATTCCAGGCTGGTCCTCAACTACTTTACACATTACAGTATCTTTACTTATAAGCCCTCCGTCGCACTCGACACTACATTCTATTGCCTTCAAGCCAGTATCTTTCCATAAGACAGTTGTAGTGAAATCGTATTTATTCACAGGCGTTCCCATAAGTGTATCCAGAATTATTACAGATGTTTCAAGATTTTTCAGTAATACCCGCTTCAGGTAACGGTATTTATTTTCACATTTCAGACTATATATAATGGTATCATTAATTGATACACTATCAAGAAAACTTTTTTTACTCTTATGATATAAAGTACCATCAATAACAGTATTCAGGACATTCGGATTTGTACCCACAATATCAACGTACTTGAATGTTTGCCCTACAGTTAAAACGTTGCTCCGTACAGCAACTCTATATTTATAGTGTATCGTTAAGTTTGTATCCGCAGTAATCTTTTTGAAAATAGTATCAGTAAACACAGTATCATTCAGAGCTGCAACCGGCTTTGTTGACATTGTGGTACTGTCATAATTATCCCGAAAAACAACATAATCCTGAAAATCCCTGTAATTCGTTTTATTCCATGACATTGCGACAACACCTCTTACTGTATCATACGTCGCTTTTAGTCCATTTACAACAGGAATACCAGTATACGTCAGGTATATAGTATCTTTCAACGTGTCACTTTTCGCACTCTCAATTTTAATCGTTGCATATTTCGGGGAGTAATCTGGGAGTGATGTTTTCAGAACAATATTATATGTTCCACGTGCAAGCGATTTCAATAAAAACATACCTTTTTCATCAACGTTACTATTTACATCTGTTCCAAGCACATGTACTACAATTGTTCGTGGATCATGATTTTCCTGCAATGCCGCGATTGCAGTAAACGATCCTGTTTTGCCAAGTGTATCAGACTTTACTGTTTTGTGATTCTTTGAAATAGTCACCGAATCCTGAAATGAAACAAGAGAATCTTTACGTGCAATAATATTATAGGATCCATCGCCCAGTAACGGAATACTATAATTACCATTTTTGTCAGTTACTGTTTTGTATACTGCAACAGTATCATTACAACTATAGAATGCAACACTTGCCCCGGCAGCAGGTGTTAGATCAGGATTGTATACAAGTGCCAATTTACCGGTGTCTGTATCACTGATTGTCCCGGTAACCGGATTTTCGGTGCAGGACATCATCCCCAAAATGACCATTACTGCATAACCATATTTTTTTAAAAACATACCTCTACTCCTCTTTTGACATTGGATAAAAATTAACATTAATATGGTAAACCCGGCTTGCTTTTTTTGTATCTTTCTGAATAACTGACCGGATTTCTGATTTAAATTGATCGACTTTATGCGCTATTCGCTCAAAGCATTCATCAGACATGCTCATTGACATTGTGATATTACGATGCATCTGTTTTGTTCCTGATGCAATAACATTCATTGCCTGCTCAAGACATTTTATCTGATATTGTTCAATTATTGCTTCATGCATAAAAGAACCGCTTGTTAATACATTGTCAGTTACCTTAAGAAAGCCATGCTCATTTTCTGCTATCAATCCAAGGCTTTTTAAGACCTTTACAGCATCTTTTGCCTGCTTGAGAGTGATCCTTGGCTGTATTCTTTTGACTATATCGGAATAATCGTCTTTAAAATCAATTATATCAAGCAGGGAACGAACTGTACTATAATACCATTCCTTATAGTACAAGTATTCTGTATTATTGACAATTCTATGAGGAGTGCGATTAAGCCTGACAAGCTGATCGAAGAAGAATTCCTTTTCTTTTGCGCTGTTTGTTTGATTGTAATTGACAAGCGCCCTGAAATACACAGACTCATCATTTGTCAATTCGAGCAGCGTTATAAACCGATCAATAAAAGTTGATGTTACATCAGTTCTTCCCTTGATAACATTATTAAAATAGCTCTTCGCCTTTTCCTGCCCCAGCCGGTAACAAATGTATGTATGTGTAAACCCGGGGTCAGCCGCCTTTCTTTCCTCATAATAATCCTGAAGAAATTTTCTGTAATCAATGTACCCGAAAATATCGGTCGTTGTTGTTTTCATACCATATAGTATAAACAATCGCATTATGATAAACAACGACCAGTAGTCCTGTTTTTTGCAGGACGTTTAAGGTAAATGGCATGGAGAACGAAGAATCAGACCCGTACAATCAGACAATGCTTTTGTATTGCTATCTCCTAATTTATCATGATGATACGAACACACATTTTTTACTAGATCAGGTTTTGTGTGCTATTTGATAAGCGTAACATACTTGCCATTAATATATTCAATTAAGACATTAACCATAGGAAGCAGAAATCTACAAACTTTCAACAAAACGAAGAAAATCCAGAATCGTCCCAACCATTATTTTACTATTTAATGGATACATCCTATTTACTGGCGCGACTACGGGGGTTTAAGCAAACACAATTCATCTCTCTTGAAAATTGGAAGTCTACCTTCCAATTTTCAAACATACTTTATAAAAACAATTTTTTCAATATGTTAGATTAATACCATTTTTAGATCATCTCGAAATTCTGTACCTTGAATATTTTTATATGCAATACACGAAATGCATTTCTTGTGTTACCTGGAATACATATCCTATCAGAAACATGCCCCCGCAGAAGGACTTGAAGAATGTCATTAAAAACAATGGCTTACATTATCAAAAATCCCTCTGCGGGGGATTTAGGGGGCGAGTTTATGTTGACAATTTCAAAAAACAAAAGGGAGTTTTACCTCCCCTCTGTTTTAACATAACAACACTTAAACTATAACCAAAACTTCACATTAGCATTCAGACAACATCACCGCTTTACCGACACCTTGAACGGTTTGACCTTCTCAAGCGGAACGCCCTCATTGATAACATTGACAACTACAATGTACGTTCCCGCTCCGACAAGCCGTCCTGCAGAATTGCGTCCATCCCAGAAGAAGTACACCTTTGTCTTTCCCTCATCAGGAATACATTGTTCATCACGGATAACATTTCCAAACGGGTCAAGTATCTTAATCGTCCCCTCAACTGAAACCTCCCGTTTGATTCGTGTCGTATCAGGTGTAAATAAGAACAGCGAACCGAGATCACGTTTTGCAAGTGCTGCAGCCTCAGCATAGGTTGATGGCTTTTTGGTGTCTGCTGATGGCTTAAACGGATTCGGACCTTTCTTTACAAGTACAGTAAACGGTATCTTATTTGTTTTCATTGGAGCAAAGCGGTTTTCACTGAATGTCTGAATATTTCCCTTTCTGTCACTTACCTTACGCGACACGTCGATTCTGATAGAATCTTTCTGATCAGGAAATTCAACACCGTTATACGATGTCACTAAAAAGACCTGTTGCGACTGATCACCTGCATTTATAAAAGCATTGGCAACCTTCATTGAATACTGTGTTCCGTCAGGCATATTTTTAAAAGTAAACGGCTGATCTGCGGTAATTGTCTCTACTGGCTCCGAAAATTTAACAGTCAACGTGTCGGTATAAACACCATTAACACTTGACGATGAAGGATTAAGGGTCGCCTCAAGAATCACCGGTGCAGCACTGTCTGCTACAGATGCTTTGATAGGATCTTTCGAAAAGTTTTTATGCAGTGCCTCAAGCTCCATCGTTCCACTTGTGGCGATCTGCGTTCCGTTCAGTAGTTCCTTTATTTTAACCTGCACCCGTGTACCGTCAGAGCCGATTTCCGTGACATTACTTCCTGTCACCGAAACCCGGTTTCCATTATTCCATTTAAAACCGAAAGAAATATCATCCGCTACAATTTTCTTAGCAAACAGCACTTCAACCTTGTCAAGCATTCCGTTTTTGTCTGTAGTATAAAATGCACTGACAACCCGTGGCACTGCTTCTTTAATCACGATTGGCATTTTTGGATTATCAGGATGAGCCTTTGTGATATATGAATCGCTTACTTTTCCACTGCTGTTAATTGACAACGAGTCACCCTCATTTATGGAACCGCTGCCACTCTTTACAAGAAGCTTATAGGTAGTCTTTTCCAGATCCATTATACCCACGACGGTAAGCGTTGTCGCATTTCCACCCTGCCATAAGGTGAATGCATCACTCTCTCCGACAGGGACATTGACATCTTCAGAAAAGGTAATAGTCAGAGTATCATTACCTGAACCGGTTCTTTCGTTGACGATAACCGGTGACGTAATAACCGGCCCCGCACTATCAGCCAATATAAAAGCACTTATTTTTACAGCACCCAGATTCAGAAGGTATGATTTTGCTGTCAGATTTTTACCTGCAGTATACCCTGTTTTTCCTTTGTCCAGTGGATCTTTAAGCTGGATTGTCAACTGGTTCCCGCTAATGGTAAAGTTATCGTAGTTGGCTTTTACCATAACATTATCTGATGCAGCTGGAAATGTAATGCTTACAGAATCCGGTTTTGTTTTAAGCGCGATGTTGTAGTTTACTATGATTTTATCAACCGCACCATCACCATTGGAATCGTAAAAAGCGCCATTTGATGCCACCGGGAAATCTGCTTTACTTACCATGGTGGCTTCAGAGATATCCTCCGGATCTGTCGGATCAACATAGGTAATCCAGATCTTATCACCACCGTTCATCGCAATCTCTGTTGACATTGTCTGCGCGGCAGTTTGATCAACCACGGAAATTATGTTTACAGATTGGAATACCCCCGTAGAATCACCGGTTTCTATCAGCAGCACATTAATAGAATCACCAGCAACAGGATTTGAGACCTTTACATACAAAGAGTCCCTGACCTTACCGCGAAGATTACCATTACGATCCCTGACTTCGATATTGAATTTAGTCGTGTCAAGCTTTGCCGTATCATTCGGGAGAACCTGCCATGTCGCGTCTTTGAGAGCGATTGTTGACGGGTACTGCTGCGCACCCTGAAACTCGACATAAAAGCTATGATTTGTAACAGCGCACCCATAGCATTCTGAACATTCCGAGGATGCTCCGGCAAACAGCGTGACATCAACATTATTTTTCCCGTTCTGTACTGGAACAGGAATTTTGAAATTGTACCGTTGATCGGTATCACTCCATGAATACAGCGAGGTTATATCTTTCTGGCGAACACCATTTACCCAGATATCATTCAGCTCACCATCAATAGGCTCAATGGTAAACCACCCGGATACATCAACTGATTTCACAGAGCGTTCGTAGAACACATAATCACCGGTCGGATTGACAAGTGGTGATGTCACAAGTGAGGTCATCGCATATTGTGTTTTCTTTTCCTTGCGTTCCTCCATTGACGGAGAATAACCCCATACATACTCATTCTTTCTATAGATGGTCACATAATAGTTAATCGGCTGTGTCCAGTAACTGTTATCGACATCATCTTTTGGAAGAGTCGGCACACCCGGAAAGTCAATTGGATCTCCGGTTGCTTTGCTGTGCGGACCAAAACTCCAGTCACTGTTCGTAAACTTGTGCTTTGGGGCCTGATTCATATAATCCTTGAGTCGGGTCTGCTCCCAACTATCAAATACAACATCCATACGTATACGCGATTGAGAACGCATTTCAACCTGCCATAATGGAATCGTAAGATAGTAGGCATAAGTGTCATCTGATGGATCATAGGTGTCAGGCATCTTGACCGGATGCTGCGCCTGCAGATTCTTCCATATTGCATCGCGTAAAGCGCCTCCGACGGTATCCTGGAATCCATCCTCACGATACAGAACAAGAATATCTATTCGTGCAGCAAGATCCTTTTCAAACCCCTCTTTGTCTCTGAAATAAATACGCAGTTCCAGGGAATCGTACGCCTTGGAATCCTGGTTGATAATATTGACACCCATTGCAGGCATGTCTGCCCAATTATACCTGATAGTCCGGACATCAAATTTGACAAACTCTACCGGCGTTGTAAAAGAATAATACTGACCACCATTGTCATCACGGGAATCGCCTGATTCAACATAGAAATAGTAGGTTGTTTTTTCCTTCAGTCCGCCTATTTTTACATAATGAAATTTCGTAGGATGCCCGGAAACATCAAGTGGCTGCTCGATTGATGGAGGTCTTTGTGTTCCATAGACTACCTTGCTGTCAAATTCACCGTTGGGCGTGTACCAGAAGATCTCTGCACTGTCTGATGTTACCTTACAGATTTTTACATTGGAGATCTGAGCATTCGTTGGACAGTCTTTTAATGTTTTGAATGAAAAATCAACGAGCTGCTTGTCAGAATTGAGATACTTCAACACGGAATCACGCCCAAAAACATCACCGACGACAACATTATAGGTATAGATTGTACCATTAGTTAAACCTGTCAACGTAAACTGATGCTTCACAGCAGCAGAATCCGAGACAATGCTCTTTTTTGTCCCACCCTCGGTACCGTAATAGAGTGTCGCTTTTCCGTATTTGGTCTGGGTTACTTCAATAATTGCCTCGTCACATCCAACATAAACGGTTTTAACATTACCGCCCGGAGGCCCGATCGGGTCATCCTTGGCAAGCCCGATAACAGGCATAAGTATATTTGTTGTTCCGTCAATACCGGTTTCTGAATGCATATATTCAAAATACCACTCGTCATACAGATTCGAACCATCATTTTTTGGTTTATATCCACCTTGTAAAGCACCCACAGGAGGAACATATTTGTAAAATGCTCCAGGTACATTTTTACCTTCAGGATTCGCAGCACGGTGATGCGGATGATTGAAATTCTTTGTTCCCACACCGTAAAGCATGCTGATATCCCATGGATTGATACCAAGCTGATAATCAAGCATGCGTACCATAATATTCTTTACTTCATTGGCTTTCCAGTCAGTAGA
>CAYMGX010000073.1:0-6596 GCA_964390065.1 uncultured Fibrobacter sp.
GCAATGCCACCATCTCTTTTGAATCAGCCGACGGTACCAGATACCGCACCAACCGTGATGTTGGATTAGTACCTGCGTTGAAATTACGGGGCTATAAAAATTTCTCTGAAAGGTATTTCATCGGGCTTGAAGCAGATGGAATCTATGCCCCGGTAAGTTATCTGAATGGAAGTGACAATGAGGTTGTCGATGCTATTCTTGATGCCAGCTTACGGGCTGGTGCAAATATTCGTCAGGGCACACTTTTTGTCAATGCACGGTATCTTGGCGGAGGTGCAACTGGAACAAGCACGAGCGATATCTGGCCCGGTGATGGTTATGTTAAGAACTGGCTTCATTTTCTTATCATATCAACTGGATTTATCTATACATTTTAATCCCGGCACTATGCAAAATATATTTTTGCATAGTGTAAACAGATATCCATACCTGCAAATAAAACCAGACAGAAATCTTTTATAATTTCTTTCAGACAAATTTGACTGTTTCCGGTATTACTGTGGCAATATTGCCAATACTATGTTTCCATCTTTTTTAATGTACCGATTAATTACCCGTTGAGATAATTTTCCTGTTTTAAAAATTACATTAAACGTAGTTGTCAGACAATTTAGCACCTAATGCTTGCTATTTATTTAATGAATTTTTTATTAAACAGAGTATCGTCTTTTTTCTATATTCAGGGAAATCATAATAACACACCAACAGGGAATTCCGGTAAACCGGATATACCTTATATCTATGGAGAAATTAAATGCATAAGCTGATTATTGTCCTGATCATGGCAGTTACTCTTAACGCGGCAATAGTGGAACAATCTGATATCACGAATGTCTGGTCTTCACATTTTGTTGATTTTGCACTTGTTACCGATTCTTCTGCACTACTTCAATATGTTGGATTCTATGACAAAGACCGGAAAATGACCATTGCGCAGCGCAACCTGTCATCAAAACAGTGGCAGCTTAAATCACTTCCTGTAACAACCGGATGGGACAGTCATGACTATATATCGGTAGCCGTTGATGACAGCGGGTATATTCATGTAAGCGGCAATATGCATAATGTACCGCTTGTCTACTTTCGCTCCTCAAAACCGCATTCGATTGATAATTTTGAATCACTTGCCATGACAGGTACCAACGAAACGATGGTTACCTACCCTATGTTTATTAAAGGTATCGCAAAAGGAGAGCTGTACTTTCAATACCGCGATAATGCCAATAGTACCAGCACAATATTATGGAATAAATACTCGGTAACAACTAAAAAATGGACCCGCCTGACAACACAGGGATTTTTCAATACAGAAGGACTCTATAGTGCCTATATGACTAATCCTGTAAAAGGCCCGGATGACTATTTTCATGTTGTCTGGATGTGGCGAAACACACCGACCGCAAACACCAATCACGATCTTTCGCATATCCGGAGCAAAGATCTTGTCAATTGGGAAACTATGAGCGGTACAACAGTTACCCTTCCTATCAAGCAGTCCACACCGGGAGTTGTTGCTGATTCTGTTGATGCCGGAAACGGGCTTATCAATATTGCCTTTGGTATCGGATGGGACAGTCAGAAAAGGCCTGTTATCAATTATCACAAATATGATAAAAATGCAATAAGTCAGCGATGGAACACACGATGGGAGAATGGCGCATGGAAAATCTACCAGACAAGTACGTGGACATCATTCAAATGGTCACTTGATAGAACCGGTACACTTGGTATTGATATTTCCGGTACTCCGGTAAAACTGGATTACTCAGGACGGCTTGTTCAGGAATATCAGCATGTAAATTTTGGCAGCCACATGTGGGTTCTTGACGAAAAGACATTGCAACCATTGAAAGACACTCTCCCGATCCTGATCCCTGGTCTTGACTCATTGCATAAAGTAACATCAACATTTGCCGGAATGCAGGTTCATTTCAAGGTTGATGGCGATTATTATCTCAGATGGGAGACGCTGCCGGAAAATCAGGATAAGGCCCGTAATCCGCCGCTTCCTGACCCGACAATGCTAAGCGTTTACAAAATAACACCAACAACAAATACCGGAAACCGGAGAGCCCCAACAGTTAATAAAACATCATACCATGCAACTATTAAAGGATCAGTCGTTACTATTAATTGCATGGATGAGACTACGCTTGTCGAACTGTTCACACTGGAGGGGAAACAGATTACGGCATCAAAGCGTACCGGATCGATTCAGCAGTATTCCAATCTTGCGCGGGGAACGTACTTTTACAAAATTGACAACCAGCACACAATGTTACCAGTTGTCAACAAGATTATTATTCATTAAACCATCTCATCTGACCGGTTGACTCGAGTACACTCCGCCAGAGCGGTCGTGTCGGGTCAACCACTTTTCTTCGCATCGTAGCAACCCTTATCGGAATATGCACATTTAACCCATGCCAGCGTCCAACCACGAGATTTGTTTTCCCTGCCATCGCAGCATGTACGGCATCATGTCCCAATTGTAAACAATAGACACCATCCGCAGCATTTGCAGGTACAGAACGGATTATGTAACTTGGATCAATATACTTAACACTATGCGAAACATTTTCTTTCTTCATATAATCAGAGATAGTATCACGTAGAAAAACACCGACATCCTGAAGCTTTTTATTCCCAGATGCATCAGTAGTATTCACTGCATCCATAAACTCCTGCCCTGCACCTTCAGCAACAACAACGACTGCATGATGACGTGCCTCAAGTCTGCGGTGAAGTGCACGTAAAAATCCGTCCTCCCCTTCAAGGGTGAATGGCACTTCAGGAATAAGTACAAAATTGACATCTGACATTGCAAGTGCTGCACTGCAGGCGATAAACCCGCTGTGACGTCCCATCAGCTTGACAAGACCAACACCGTTATATGCACCTTTCGCTTCGATATGTGCACAAATAAGTGACTGCACAGCAGCTTCATACGCAGTCTGAAAACCAAAACTTTCATCAATAAACATAAGGTCATTATCGATTGTCTTTGGTATCCCAATCACTGAAATCTTCAGGTTCCGTTTCTTGACTTCATCGTATATGTCAGCGCCACCACGCAGGGTACCATCACCGCCAACAACAAACAGAATATTTATACCCATTCGCTCAAGACAATCAACGATATCAGGAGTTGGCTGAGGACCACGGCTTGACCCAAGCTTTGTCCCGCCGGTTTCCTGCCACCCATCAACGACTTCCGGATTAAGCTCTATGACATCATGGCCAAATTGTGCCAAAAATCCCTCATAACCGTAGCGAAATCCATAAATGTGGCGAACACCATAAATCCTCGACAGTGCTATTGTCACAGCACGTATGACATCATTGATACCCGGACATAATCCGCCGCACGTTACAATTCCCGCCCGGGTTTTGCTCGGATCGAAATAGATCTTTTCCCGCGGTCCGGCCCGTTCCATACTTACCTGTGTTACAAGCGTTGATGTGTTATCAGTTGTGTGATCAACAACATCCTCATAAAGAACGCGATCTGTTTCACGAACAAAACAGCCAACGTTACCTTTGAGTGTTGGATTATCTATACGGGCAGGCCCAAGTTGCTCGATATTCATTTGTTCCGGTTTTATCTCAAAATCAATCATAAAAGCTCTCTTTACATACTAAAAAATACAATACTGTACCATCACTTCATGTAATTGTTACAGGTAGTATACAATCTGCAATTAAAAATAGAAAGATAATATAATACTTAACAATTAATAGCCATTCAGAGTACTCTGAAAAGATAAACTGCCCTGCTGCTCATCATTAACGAACTAAGATCCTCTCCTTTAAAATGCAGCTGCCGGAACGGGATACCTTGACAATGTAGACACCGCTTACCAGCATGCTGATATCAAGTGAGGCATACGAATTAATAGTGTTATGCAGCATTTTTTTCCCCTGAACATCAAACAGTTCTACATGGTAATTTTCTACATCTGCAGTTAGAAATAATCTACCGTTTGCAATTGTGACCATAGCTTGTCTGGTAAGCGGATTAATCGATTGGCTTCTGACATCAACAGTATACGATGACCACCCGGGCATCTTATCAAGTGTGATAACATAGTCGTTATTCATTATGGACATCCAGTCATCCGCTGTATTATCATGCGCCCATCCATCCATTGTATAGTCTCCATACCAGGGCATAAAATATGACCATCCGGCCATATCTTCCCTGAGACTATCCGGATGAGGTACAGAGCCGTTTTCACTAAGCGCTATAATTTTTTTTCCATTGTAAATATCCTTTATTTTTTCAAATGATGCAACGAGTGAACCATGATTTGCCACTCGCGGATAATAGTAATAATCTCTTCCTATAATATCAACATACTCATCACCAGGATACCAGTCGAGTGCATCACCGGATTCATCTGTTGTCCATACCCAGATAAGATTATTTAACTTGTGGTAATTTGTCATACGCTCATAAAGAAACCTGTACAGTGATACACACGGTTTAGCACCCATGTACCCCCACCAGAACCACTTTCCTGATGCCTCATGCAGTGGACGCCACAGTACTGCAACACCGGAATCTGCAAGCGACTTCAGGTACATTGAGACAGTGTCAATATCGGCAACAAGTGCCTTATATTCTGCACTTTGTGTGTTAAAAACCTCACATACATTTGTATCTGTAAACGCGTTTTTAAGATTAAACGAAGTGGTTGTTGCATTACCCGATGATGGCGAATAGAACGCCTCAACACTTTTTAGCGGATCTTTCCAATGCCAGCAATATACAGGAATACCTCCTTTTCTGTATACATCCTGCGCAAGTGCAACTGTTGCATTTGTATACCCCTTATACCATTCCCCATCTGAGTTTTTCCCGGTACCATGCATAAAGTCAAGTCCAACAAGAGCGGGAAGTTTACCGGATTTTTCCTTAATCCAGGCAAGCTCCACCTGATCTTCGTAATTATTAGGTATATATCTGCCATCATTATGCATAACGGTGTTGGTCATCACACCACTAACAATTTTTTTCTGGAAATTATCTAAAAGAAAACCATACATTTTAGTCGCACTCTCAGATGCATTTTTATTCACAAGTGATGAGCTTATAGCAAAAGGAGTATCTACATAGGGCGTAATTTCGACAAAGTCAATATCAACCCAGCCCCATGATTTTGTTATTGAAACTGTATTTTCACCTTGTGAAAGTTTTATTTTTGCAGATGCTTTTATTAAAACAAAGGATTCTGTATATGGAAAAGAGACCTGCCCACGTTCAGAACCATTGACCGACAGATTCTGAATTTTTCCATTTTTATCATTTGGCTGTTTATATTGTGCCCAGACAGTATAAAAGCCGGAGCTTTTTGCATTCACTTTAAACGCAAGTGATCCTTCTTTCATACTTACATAAACACCACCTGATGCATTTGCATCAGATACTTTGACAATTGAGTTTTCATCAACAATAGCATTCTCAGCTTCATAACGATCAGCAGAAATAACCATGAACGCAGCAGCCGCTATTATTGAAAGTACCTTTCGAACCATAAAGAATCCTTTATTAGATTTTGTAGTATTGTATCCAATAGCATAAGAAGCACAATTAGTAGCCAATTATCATCAATTTGATCACACTGTCTATATTTATACCATAATAATGTAGTATTTTAAGAATAATTGGATTTAAAATAAAAAATAAAAACTTTTTTATCTTTTTATATCTTTTTTAGAAATTCAAATGTATATTAAAAAGTAATGTTGTTTATTAACAGGTTTGATTTAACAACAACGACGTGCATCTGATTAGCATTAGTTGATGGTAGATAATACCTGTTAAATGAATTTTTGAAAGAGCTACCTTAAAATAGCTCAATGGTTTATTGATCGTAAGTTGATTGCAGAATGATGATTTTTCAAGTTTTTATTGGTACACTTCAAAACGCTGATTTTTTCGCATTCCTTCCGAACATTTCCAGTTATTACGAACACCTAACAGAGAATAAACTGCACTGATTATCCCGATTTTTGATTATATTCTGTTTTTAACAGAGGGCTGCAGGCAAAATAAATGTTTTGCGCCAACGGTTTATTTTTCTTTTATATCTGCACAGCGAAGATTATTATCTCGCTTTTTTCTGTCAGGCGTTATTGTTATTAATTTTCTACAATCTAATTTTGAAACGATTCAGTATTACCACGGTGGTAATTTCTGATTTTTTATAATCCTAAAAAGGAGGCCTTTCATGGCTAAGAAACTGTATGTAGGAAACCTTTCCTTCGGTACAACAGAAGATGGACTCAAACAGATTTTCGAACAGCATGGTGAAGTTACATCTGTGAAAATCATCACTGACTCAATGAGCGGAAAATCACGCGGTTTTGGCTTTGTTGAGATGGAAAATGCTGATGCAGCTATTGAAGCTCTTAACAATCAGCAGTATGATGGCAGAACACTTACTGTTAATGTTGCTCGTGAAAAGAGTGAAGGTGGAAGCAGAAGCGGTGGTGGTGGTGGTGGTTTCCGCGGTGGTCGCGGTGGTGACAGAGGTGGTCATGGCGGTAGCCGTGGCGGTGAGAGAAGAGAACAGCGCTGGTAGTTATCTGCT
>CAYMGX010000073.1:6606-19510 GCA_964390065.1 uncultured Fibrobacter sp.
GTCGTGGTGTCGATAGCTTATGAAAGGTGAAAATTATGTGTTTCACAGTTGATCGTAGCAGAAAACGCCATTGGTTTTGTATGGTTGTACACAGTACAGGTATCATTTCAGATTTCCCGAATGGTACAACCATATTACTCTCATCATGTCAACTCGATGCAGTTAAATACTGCGTATAGATACATCTTCAACAAAGATTTTTATACGCAGTATTTTTCTCCCTCACTTGTTACTTTTAATCGCATTCGAATATCTTAAATCGGGCAGACAGTTACCAAAATACGACTGGTTTGTCAATACCCGAATCTTTATTAAAAGTACGATAGTATACACAGATCAAATCGATTGGTAGATTTCACTCACTGATTGGTTATAATGAAGCCTGTTAATGGTTGATGCAAATCTGCATGCCAATCCATGTACTTTTACAAAGTCAAGATCAAGAATAGCCTGTGTTTGTGGAATAGTATTTGTTGTATGAAGTTCTTTTAATCCATAATTGTCGTGAAGATCTTTAATTACCGGGATATACTCATCGTTCAATTTCAGATGACTTATTCCGACATATATTTCTCTGACACCATAATTTGTATAGAGCCATTTTACAGCGTTTGCGATTGATGACGCAGTCACTGTTTCATCATCGGTGATTATAGCTTTCGTCTTACCTTTGAGATCACCTATTATCCCGAGCAGATTGACACGATCCTTGCCTGGTCTGAATTTATTTGCGATTGCATATGGAATGTTCATGGCATCGGAAAAATGTACAGTTGATTTTGCTCCACCGGCATCGGTTGACACCGCAACAACATCGCAATTTCCCTTGAATTCACTGAACATATCGATAAAAAGATCAAGGCCGCTTAAGGAAACCAGCATCATGTCAGGTTCGTAAAAACCGTATAAAGAATATGCATGCGGATGATAAGTCAAATGCGCATTCGCACCTGCAACTTTCAACTGATCGGTAAAAAGACTGGCCAGCGTTGCTTCCCGGGCAAGAAAACTCGGTTTATCCTGACGTGAATAGGGACAGTACGGTGTAACTACAGTAATTGTTCTCGCCCTGTGTGCACGTAAGGTACGTACAACCTGCAAAAGCTGTTGAATATTCTCATTGACTGTATTTGTCGTATGATGCTCGTGAACATTCTGGAAAATAAATGCATTTGAACCGGCAACGTGCTGATCGAGCCTGGGGCATGTTTCAGTATCTGCAAATACCGCAGTAATCGGATTTGCTGCGCTGCCGATCATTGGTATATTATCAAGTCCGCTCCCATTTTCTGCAAGCATCAGCTCATACTCGCGCTTTACTTCTTGTGCAAAAGAAACACCTGCATTACATGCGACAAAAAGAAGCCAACCATTAGGTCCGCCAAGTCTGCGCTTTTTTAATTGACTATCGTACCCTTCAGGAGTAATAAACCGATCTTTTGCAAATTTTTCAAATGTCATATACACTCTTTTTGTTAATCTATCACAAATATTGTTACCCGACAAATCCAAGCCATTTCAGTTTTCAAGTATCTGATTTAGTAAATACACCACACCACCATTCATGCTCAACCGTTTCTTTAAGCAGCTTGCATGATGCAATAATGGCAGCGTTATCTATTGCGGTCTCCTTCTCATCAACAAGAATTCCCGACCAGACAAGTAACCCACCAGTTCGTAAAAATTTATCCACCTGAGGAAGGCATGGTGTTGATTCGTTAAGCAGCATATTCATGACAACCATGTCAAACACAACATCATCTTTCAAACAATCAAGGGTACCAATAGTAAATTCCATCATACCCCCGGGACTATTTTCTCTGCGGTTTTCATCAAGATTTTCAAGACAATCAGGATCGATTTCTATTCCAAGACAGCTTCGTGAACCAAGTATATCTGCAACAAAGCAAAGAACACCGGACCCGGTTCCGATATCAAGCACATTCTTTCCGGGCATCCATTTTTTCTTTGATATAATTGCTCTGGCTGCAAGACGTGTTGTCTCATGATGCCCGGTGCCGAATGCCATTTTCGGTTCAATTTTTATCCAGTGATCACTTTCTTCACCATCTGGAGGAAGCCATGTTGGTGACACCCAGAAGTGAGGTGCAAGCTTTGCCGGTTTCATTGACTCACGCCACTTAGCGTTCCAGTCTTCATCAACAACCTCAGTGAGTGTTACCGGTGACAATGGGGAGCGCTTCTCAAGATCTATCTTTGCATTATCAGCAGCCTCAAGATCCGCGAAGTAAACCTTTACACGGATATTCTCATGTTCAACAATTTCTTCAGAACCCTGCATGCCAAGTGTAAACCAGTAGCTGGTCGCGAGGTCCCGTTCGTCGGGGGTCAGCACACAACTGACACAATAAGAACTCATCAGTTTTTCTTCTCCGTTGAAACGTTCTTTGATCTGCGGATCGCACAAAATTCCCCGCACATGCTGCAATGATTCTCAACGCCTTCCGAGGGTGGCAGTGATTCACGGTACCGTCTGGCTTTTTCAGGGTCGATGCACAGATCAATCACTTTTTTCCAGTCGAGATCAACTTTCGCCTGTGAGATTGCATGATCCCACTCAATCGCTTTACGGTTGCCGCGAGCAATATCAGCAGCATGGGCAGCTATTCTGGACGCAATCGTACCTTCGCGTACATCGTCAATTGATGGAAGACGAAGATGTTCTGCTGGTGTAACGTAGCATAAAAAGTCGGCACCAGCCATTGCCGCAAGTGCTCCGCCGATTGCTCCGCTAATGTGATCATAACCGGGGGTAACATCTGTTACAAGAGGTCCGAGAACATAAAATGGTGCATTCTCGCATAGTGTTTTCTGTATCTGTATATTAGTAACAACCTGATTGAGCGGTACATGTCCCGGTCCCTCAACAAATACCCCGACATTTCTTTTACGCGCACGTTTAACAAGCTCACCAAGCACAACCAGTTCCTCAATCTGAACTCTGTCAGTTGCATCCTTGATCGCACCCGGCCTGAAACCATCACCAAGACTTACAGCGACATCATACTCTGCCATTATATCAAGCAACCGGTCATATTGTTCATAAAACGGATTTTCTGCATTATTAACATGAATCCATTCCATAATAATAGTACCACCACGACTCGTTGCACCCGCGAGACGATCTACTTCCTTAAACCGTTTTACGGTCTGACGGTTTACACCACAGTGTATTGTCAGGAAGTCGACTCCAGCCCGGCAGTGATCTTCAACAACGGCAAACATGTCATCAGCGGTAATCTCAAGCACTGACTTACCCTGACGTCTCGCGCGGAGAGCCATTTCGTAAAAAGGAACAGTTCCGATCGCAACCGGACACTCTTTTAACAGTTCGTTGCGTATTTTTTCAAGATCACCCGAAGTCGACAGATCCATAATGGCATCAGCGCCATGCTTTACTGCAACGTGCATCTTTTCAAGCTCTTCATTAATATCAGCAAGTGACGATGATGTTCCAATATTTGCATTAATTTTTACTCTGGATGGAGCTCCAATAACAAGTGGTTCAATATTGCGTAATTTGTTTTTTACAATACAGATAGTACCGTTGGCAACCCCTTCAAGCATCTGCTCAGGTTCGATTCCCTCTCTGGCAGCTGCTGCCTTCAACTCATCTGTCATTATACCGGCTCTGGCCTGTTCCATTCGTGTCATTTTGTACCAATACCTCTACGATAAAAATTATAACCCTGATAACCAGTAAAAATAGATAAAGGGTGATGCTGAAGGGGAAGAAACGTGAGGAGTGATTATGATAATCAGTCAGGCACCCTCTTTGCTTGCTAACTCTTTGCCACGGTGATATACTATGTTGAATATGCACTGCCACATCATGGGTTGAATTCGATAAAAAAAGATACTGCATAACATATTTATCATGTTATGATTAAAAAAGTTGGAATATTGAGTGCTGTTTATCTATTTTCTATGACTTAATTTCTTTACTCGAAAATAATGGAGGGATGAAATGAATAAAAAACTAACTAAAAAGCAGCTTGAGCATTTCAAAGCAAAACTTCTTGAAGAGAGAAAACGTGTACTTGAGGAAATGGATGAACTCCAGCAGACTAATTTAAAGCAGTCTATCAGTGAAGCATCCGGAGAAAACTCTCGTTACAGTTACCATCTTGGTGATGTTGCATCCCTCTCCTATGGAAGAGAATTCTCCATGGGACTCGCAGAACGTCAGCAGAAATACCTCGAACAGGTTGATGAGGCACTACAGAGGATAGAGGATGGCAGCTATGGCATTTGCAAAGTGACCGGTGAGGCTATTGCCATTGAACGTCTTGAGGAAGTCCCTGTTGCAAAGTATAGTGTTAAAGGTAAAGAAATTATGGAACGCAGAAAACGTCAGGGTGTTTAAACCCTGTTTTTTTCCTCCAGCATATTGATTGTTAAAGGTTCCTGATACAATATTTATCAGGAACCTTTTTTTATCGAAGCTTTATTAAAAAAAATTACCCCGTCTGCAGTCATTGATGACATGATTGTCAAAAAACAGTCAGGGAATTGGACCGGCACTATTTGCGGTGGTTGAACGAATATTTATAAAAAAAGAATGCTCACAGGTACTATCTGTTACAGAGCGTAAAAGCAAAGTTGCACGTTTTTTTATGAATCAGCAGAATTTTGTGGTACAACACATGCTGGATTTTAAAAAAAAAGCTTACCGTCACAGGATAA
Organism: uncultured Fibrobacter sp.; assembly: GCA_964390065.1. GTDB lineage: Bacteria > Fibrobacterota > Chitinivibrionia > Chitinivibrionales > Chitinispirillaceae > JAAZBG01. The sequence goes on from CAYMGX010000073.1 coordinate 11,314, forward strand.
AAGACGTGATCAGCCAAATAAGTGTCTATACATGTATCATTTGTTTAGCAGTCTTCGCTGGTAAGGCGTTGGCACAAACACCCACTACCCCCGGTCTGTCGACTTCCATTACGTGCATATACCCCGATGATGATTCCGCAAGTGCAACCATTAAACAACTCACAACAGGTATTCACAAAGATTCATCCGCTCAGCTTATGCGTGTATTTGATTCTCTTGGCTTTACAAAAGCATTATATGACAGCATTAACAAGGTATTTAACAGCGGATACCGTGCAATTATCACCGGTGATACGATAATCGCCGATGACTCCATCTACAAAAAAATCAAGGGCAGTACCCAGTATCCATGTCCGTTTGATCGTTCTGTAATAGACAACAAGGCACTTAGTCTGAATCGTATCTATGCCGAGAACGGGTATCCGTTTGCATCAATAAATATAGAACTGAAATTTACCGGCGCGTCCCGGGACAGAGATTCTCTATTAGTTCTATTTACTGTTAACAAAGAACAGTTTACACGAAATACACGGCCGCACTTCCGGACCCTCAAGGGAACATCACCGGCACTTCTCCTGCGATATGTTGACATACAGGACAACGAACCGTTTGATATCAGGCAGGTCGAAAGTTCCATTTCAAAATTAAAAATGAACAGAATTATCGAAAACGCATCCTTTTTCCCACCGCTCCTGATAGAAGACACAATTGCATCAGATGCTGCTGTAATCGCAACAGTCCCCTTTACGATTATTGACAAATCAGGACTCGGTTTTGAAGGGGCGGTTGGATTTGAATCCGATCAGGATAATAAGCCATCAGTAAAAGGAAGTGCATCATTATCGTTACTGAATATGTTTCATGGTGCAGAAGCACTTGCGTTCACCTACAGCGGCTCTGATATAAAGCAGCTCTTTGATGTTATTGTGTCGAAACCATTCATTTTTAACCTTCCGCTTGGAATGAATGCCAACGGCGGCATGGAAATTGTAAAGGATGATTACGGATTTATCTATGGTAACGCCAGGACGATTGTCACCTTTAACACGTTCTGGACAGGGGGAATTGGAGTCGAATACAATGAAACGACTATAATAAGTGTCGACGGAACAATTGGAAGCGGCAGCTATCTTGGAGGTACAATTTTACTGCTCCGCAACTCTCCTGACTTTACAAAAGGATTGCTTCTTCACCGTATCCTGTTTGAATTCGGAAGTGGTATAGCTAAAAAGGAGATACGCTATAACCGATCACGGATACTATTTAATGCATCAGTGCAGGTGCCGATTCTAAAATCACAGGCCTTCATATCCCGGCTGATTACATCACATATACTCTCCAGGGAAACAACGCTCCAGCCGGTAGAACTTATCCGTTATGGCGGCAGCACGAATCTGCGGGGATACTCAGAAAACCAGTTCGCATTCCGTACTGCAGCAGTCGGACAATTTGAACTACACCACTATTTCAGTACTAACGGCACAGTATTTATATTCATTGATGGTGGTGCCGGTTTTACCGGTGATATCGCCTACGACAGTCACGCATGGACATCACTATTAGGTTACGGTGCCGGTATAAGGATTCCATCCAGGGCCGGGATAGTATCATTAAGCTGGGCTCGCAATAAAGATGATACCAAAAGCATTGGACGCATACATTTGCAGTTTCAGAATGATTTATCCCGATTAACAGAAAAATTCCGGTGACACCATGAGACAATCGCAACTGCATTTCATCAGTTACAACAGAACAACATTTAATACAGCATCGTGTATAATAGTTGCTGTCATGCTTTTATGCCAATCACTACAGGCAGCCGACTGCCCCCCGGACTCTTTGTCATCAGATAAAAAAATACTCTCGATTTCAGAGCATGTCCAAACAACCGATGAATCATGTTTATTGACACTTATAAGTACAATTGACACCGGCAGCAGCGTTATCCTTGACACGTTAGCAAGCATTCTCAACCGCTGGACAGCGCATCACCGTGTATCATCAAAGCTTCTCTGTACAGGATACAATAACCAGTTTGTCCATCATCATGAACAGATATGGAATACACTGTGGCGAAGTTTTCAGGCATCACATAAGCCATTATTTTTAGAGGCATACAAATTATACAATGATGGAGCAATCTATAGGGCTGATACACTGCTCAGTATCTATGACAGCGAAGGGGAAACAGACAATCAGACATTATCCCTGTGGATTAAAGTCAAGACAATCACCAAAGACTATAAGGCAATCCCGCCACTGTATTGCAGATTGTTTACGCTGGTCTCTCAACCATCCAAAGAATTGTCGCAGCCCGGAAGCATACCTGGCAGTATGCATAGTATCAAAACTCAGTTTCAGCAGACACTTGACGAATCAGGAAACGATCACATTCCGCAGATTCTGAGTGGCTTTAAAAATTGCATAGTATCAATGAAGGACTTTCACGATCCTGAATTACTCCGGTGGCTGGCGTACCTGTCAGGCAATTATGGTCTTTACGATGATGAACTGGAGATCACCCTTGCAATCCGAAACAGTATCGACGGCTTTTCAACAAGCGGTGAACTTGCAGATATTGCGCGAAACAGATTTCTCGATAAATCATTTGTCCATGCACTCAGGGCCGGCCGCGAATCGTTCAAACAGGCAGACAGTGATAACGACCGGAGTACTGCCGGTTCACTCATCTATCAGTCGTTTGTTGCACTCGGTCTCAATGACAGTGCATTGCAATGGATAGGATACGCAAAGCTTACAAATCAGAATAATTTACAAAATGCAATCAACCTTTATCAGCTGAGCGGTCAGACAGCACAAGCTCAGGCACTGATCAGTACGTTGCAGTCATCAGTTACAAAAGATACATTAACCATACGGCAAGCCATCTTTTCCCAAAATCTTAAAGCCGCATATGAGTTACTTCACCATAATGATTCCCTGAAAAGTCACAAAAGTGAATTATATCTCTGGAAAGTTCGTCTGGCACTTTTCAATAAAGAATCTGATAACCTGATGAAATTACTGGATTCATTGCCCGAAATTCCACAATTCAGAGGTGCAGCGGAAGTTCTTGAATACAAATACCGTTGTCTTAAACTTATTGATTACCCTGAAGCCCTTGAAGCCTGGCAACTAATAGAATATAATATCTATATAAACAGATTTTCGGCAGCACTCTCGTTGTTTGAGCAATTACAATGTGACATATATTGCAAGACAGAGTGTGCACGTGTTATAGTACATCGTCTATTCGAAAGGAAAAAAATTGCTGATGCACTTGCTGTCTTGAGCAGCTTTGATGAAACCGGCATTTCAGCCGAATTACTTTACCTGAAGGCACTATGCCTTCTTGAACAAAGAAAAACGGATGAAAGCAGGTTAGTGCTGGAAAAAATTTTACTTGATTTTCCAGACGATATTTATTCAGGTAAGGCACGCATTGTCCTTTCTGATTTAAAATCAGGTCAATAACGGCACTTACTGAGTTTTTTACAAAATTTTGATAAATACAATCTCCGGGGAATTATTACATAATGAGTATAAGATGGATCAGAAATATTCTTGTCGATGATGACAAGTGCACAGTAGAGATTCAGATTGGTGACAGAAAAATTGGTGACAAATGTTATACCCGGATCAACACGGACGTTGAACAATGGTTCGAAAACATTTTTGATACAAGGGCGGATATTATTGCGCAGGGCATTGACATTCTGCGAAAACGTCTTGATGGCAAAAAATTAACTTATCCCGATGGAAGACCTTATGACTGGCAGTAATCATAAAAAATACGTTATCGTTCATGGACATTTTTATCAACCTCCGCGTGAAAACCCGTGGTTAAATGAAATTGAACAACAACCGTCAGCGGCACCCTACCATGACTGGAATGAACGTGTCTATGACGAGTGTTACAGACCAAACGCTCATTCACGTTTACTTGATGCGCATGGTATGATAACCGATATTTACAATAACTACGAAACAATGAGTTTTAATTTTGGTCCGACATTGTTTTCATGGATTGAGCAGTATCACAAAGGTACCGCACAGCGTATCATTAATGCAGACAAAAAAAGTGCTGAGATGTTCAACGGACATGGTAACAGCATCGCGCAGGTTTACAACCACATTATCATGCCTCTTGCATCACGTAAAGACAAGCTGACACAGATCAGATGGGCAAAGCATTTCTTCATTCAGAAATTCGGTCGGGAGCCTGAAGGTATCTGGCTTGCAGAAACAGCAATTAATATGGAAACAGTCAACTGCCTTATTGAGGAAAATTTCAAGTTCGTTATCCTCTCTCCCAATCAGGCAGAAAGTTTCAGACCATTGGATCATCACTCGCACTGGACCAGCACAGTACACCACCCAATCGACACAAGAAGAACGTACAGGATTATACCGCGTGATGCATCCGGGAATCAGACAACCGGTGGCCATCTTGATGTGTTCTTCTTTGATGAGGGCTTGTCAAAAGAGGTCAGTTTCATGGATCTTCTGAAGGATTCGGCGACACTTGGAAACAGGATTAATAAATGCTATGATGGCGCATTCCAGAATCAAGTAGTAACAATCGCCACGGATGGTGAAACATTCGGTCATCACAAAGCATTTGGAGATATGTGTCTTGCATACTTTTTCAAAAAAGTTGCTCCTAAACTCGATATTACCCCTGTAAACTTTGGATATTACCTCGAACTGCATCCGCCGCAGTTTGAAGTTTCTTTACGTGATGCACATGGTGAAGGAACTGCGTGGAGCTGCGCACATGGTGTTGGACGATGGATCAGGGACTGCGGATGTAAAACCGGTGGCGACCCTCACTGGAAACAGCACTGGCGTGAACCGTTGCGCAATGCGCTTAACAATCTCCAGAAACACATTGACACTTACTACGAAACATCTATGTCGCAAATTGTAAACAATCCGTGGCTCATTCGGGACAAATATATTACCTGGGATAAAACATCATGGGTAAGCCTTAAAGATATTCTTGACACCGATGCCCGTGTGCAGCCGCTTGAAAAGGATCAGGTCTATGCATGCATGAGGCTGCTTGAAGCCCAGAAGTTCATGCTTTTCTCGTTTACATCATGCGCGTGGTTTTTCAGTGAAATAAGCGGTATTGAAGCAATGCAGAATCTTTCCTACGCGTGCCGGGCGCTGCAGCTCGGGATAGCACCTGAAAATCAGCACGCTATACTTGACAACTTTCTCAGCGATCTGGAGAAAGTCCCCAGCAATTTACAAAATACGACAGGACGTTCTCTTTTTGAAAAAGCAATACTTCCATTCTACAATCATGAACATGTATTGAGCTTTACTGCTGCTGTCCATCGTGCAATTAATATCAAGACAAGTACATCGTTTAATCTTTTTGGATATCAGATAGCAATCGAGCAGGTACTCCAGCAAAAGCCGGGTTCCATTACCTATGATGGCTACATAGTACATCTTGACAACCCGTCATCAGGTGAAACGGGGATATTTCAGGTACTTATCTCTCACCGTGATTACGCAGAGATTACCGGCTGGGTTATCCCCTACCAGGATCCGGGAAAACTACGCCGCGAAATACCACGTCCGGAGGTATGGATGACTCATCCGGGGGCAAAGCAGTACTCGTTGAACAATCTGTTCCTTATATCAAGCCAGGAGCTTGAAAACTTTATACTTCAGAAGATCGCCAAAGATACGGGTATCCGCTTTACATCATGGATGAAGAAAAATGAACTTGAACTCGACTTTTTATCAAGACTGAATATCCAGGTTCCATCGTATTGTACAGCGCCAATGACCTATGTTCTCCAATCTGAATGGACCAGAGTATGCCAGATGATATGCACACAGGGAAATGAAGACAAGGCATTTGCCGAGTTGCTGGAATTAAGCAGGCTCGCGAAGCAGTTTTCACTTAAGATTGACACGTCCGAAGGTGCCGGAATTCTGGAAGAACTGTTATACACTGAAATAACACACCTGACAACAAATCTGACAGCTGAACGGTGCAATAGAATCAGATATCTTTTGAATATTGTAGACCGGTTCGATATCGCTGTATCAAAAAGCCGGTTTGAAGATTTATTCCATCCGATTCTTTACGGAAAAGTCTCACAGCTCTATAATGATATTACCACGAGTCAAAAGAACGGTAAAACATCAAATAAGAACCAAAACAGGGAACTGCTGTTGCAGCTTCTCAGTTTTGCACGCCGGATGAATTTTAATACCGACTCGTTTCAAGTAGCATAAAAGTGTGATTTAATGGCGGCTGATGATACTATCGCAGCCGCCTGACACATATCTCAGCCAATTGTGACCTGCACTACAATGCTTCCCGTTTTTCCAATTCGCTATCAGGCCTTTATTATTTAGTAATTATTGCTTTTCTAAAAATCGTGTCATATATTTAACCATAGTAAATGATGTTTTTGAATCGTCTGAGAATTGGATAAAGATAATGATAGAAAATTTTATGTTTCTCTGGTTAATTCAAGGTTTTATTCTAATTCTTGGAGTTGCTTTGGGACACAGTGCAATCCTTCTTAAGCTTCGTTCAGAAGAAAACAGGAAGAAAGAGCTTGAGATATCCCTCCTTGAAAAAAGGTCTGAGATTCTTCAACAGGGCAAGAAAATCGCACAGGACCTTGAAGATGTACTGTATAAAGCCAAGGTTCAAAAAGAGATAGATGATATAATCAAAAAAGATTGATCTGTATACCGCATACGTTTCACCTGACTGACTGCATTGTTGCTTTTATCTTTATTAAAACTATCTGTGTTCTTATAAAAAAATTGTGTTTTTTTCAATTTCCCGGTATAATTTTTATAGCGTTTACGCGTAGATTAGATGAAAAGGTCTATTAATAAAGTATTTTTAAAATATTTATCTATATTACAAAAAAAACATTGACATTAATTTTGGAATTCATTATTATTTGATCTGAATTTTAGTTATTTTGACATTTGCTGATGTGTGAGGGGAGGTGAAAACCATGATTCTGGATGAACAATTCGATGCAGACGAAATCTTACGCGATGTTGATGAACGCTATGTCGAGGAAGATGTAGATGCAGAAGAAGATATGCGGGAGCTTAATTTTGGAAATTTGCATGATGAGAACGCCAATTTCAGTGACATGGCTAGTGACCTCGACAGTCAGGACGATCTGTGGGAATAGCATTCTGCATACGTTTGCACTGTTAATAAAGCACCGTTGAACGTCATAAATCTCAGGCGGACATGTCTAATGTTCGCCTTTTTTATTGTCTGAAAGGAATTTATCACTTTGGCAAGAGGTACATTCTTATTTTACAACAAAGCAACTGGGTACCTTTTCAAAGTGATAGTATAACATATGAGTGATTTATCAACTGCATTTTTTATTTCTGATGCTCATTTCGGGATCAACCTCACAGGATGCGAAGACAGGGAAAAACATTTTTTTACATTTCTGGATACATTCAGAGATCAGATGTCATCTCTTTACATAATTGGAGATCTTTTTGATTTCTGGATTGAATACAAACGGGCGATCCGTCCTGATTACTTTAACGTCCTGTATCATCTTAAGAAAACAATTGATAACGGTGTCGAGATTCACTACCTCGCGGGAAATCATGATTTCGCACTTGGCTCGTTTCTCTCAGACCAGCTTGGTGTACATATCCATGAAGACCACTATCAAACGATCATACAAGACCGCAGAGTTCATCTTTATCATGGTGATGGTCTTCTTAGGCAGGATAGAGGCTACCGTATTCTCAAACGTATCCTACGTAACAAAACAAATCAGTTTTTTTACAAAATGCTACACCCCGATATTGGCGTTAAACTTGGCACCGGTGCATCAGGATCAAGCCGTAAGTACCAGGAACGGTATACACCTGAGTTCAGGGAACAGGTGAAACGGGAGTACCGCGAGAATGGAATCAGGTATTTGCAAAATGGTACCGAGATTGTTCTGTTTGGTCACAGTCATAACGCAGAGCTTGTCACATGCGATAAAGGTATCTATTGTAATACCGGAGCATGGCTTATACACTACAATTATGCGACAATGCATAATGGAGAATTGAAATTATGGACCTATCCCCCATCTGCCGGTTCGCCGATTGAAATTCCGGCAATAAGAGGTTGAGGTTGAGGTTGAGGTTGAGGTTGAGGTTGAGGTTGAGGTTGAGGTTG
>CAYMGX010000074.1:0-19066 GCA_964390065.1 uncultured Fibrobacter sp.
TGAGATGAACACTGCGTTTGCGGCCTTACGGTATTCGCGATATTTACGGGTCATCAGGTATATCGAACAGAATGGCTCATCATTGATTCTGGCCTGAGCTTCCGCATATGTCAAACGGGTTACTTTAATCGTTGATAATACAATTTCAAAGGTCTCGATAGAGCCATCATCGTTGAGATCAATGCCAAAGGAGAGTGCCGGTGATAGTGTTTGTAATCCAAGACCGAACAGATCTGTTGTCTGCGGCGGGAGCATGGTGACATGTTTTTCGGGTAAATATAATGTCGTTGCAAGTTCGCGCGCATAAAGATCTGCCGGACTATCCGGGGTAATCACCGATGACGGATCTGCGACATGTACCCATAACCGGTTGCCATCAATACTGATTGCATCATCCGGATCCCTGTTTCCCTCGTCGTCAATTGCGTATGCAGCAAGACCGGTCAGGTCAATACGGGGTTCATCAGGAATTGCACCTATTGGCGGATAGGTGCAGTCAGTTGTTAATCCTGAACGTTTGATATAAGGATTAACAGTATAATCCCATACCTTAAGTTTTAACAGGAGCGCATATGCGGTTACTGCCGAGTCCTGAAGTGATAGTTCCTTTAGAATACGGCAGGTACTTGATTTACCAAACGCAACATCTTCAAGCTGCGCAAGCCGCGGAAGGTCATCAGGAATAATTGTGTTTTTTCGTACACGGTCAATAAATGCATTCCAGGCATCCTTTTCAGCATTTTTATGATTTTTTTCCGCCTGCAGTTTCTGGATTTCATCAGGTGTACGGACGGTGATTTTATCCGGAGTACCGGAAATAAGCAGATTGTCAAAAAGCAATTTACAGATTGCCCAGGCACTTGCGGGTGTAAATGCGCCATAAATCAGATCGGACAGCTCTGCAAGTGTTGTCGTTTCACCGCTCATCATTGAACATGCCTCATCAATTTCACCATCGGGTGTATCTTCAATATCAGAGAGCTTTGCCAGCGGCCCCTCATGAAGCAGCGTAATGTCCTTATCACGTACGGATACTCTTTTTTTGTCCAGTAATTCGATTTCAATCTTGGCACCGGTACTTATAACTATCGCAGGTGCGGATTTGTATAGAACCAAACTGTTTTTTTGAATCATATAAGTGTCAGAGTCCTCAGTAACAGAGGCCCCGTTAATTCGGGGCTTCCGTATAAATGTAACAGTTCGTTAGTTGTCAGGTAGTTTTTTTTGTAAACACTTTCTTGATAAGATCGCCAACTGTCTGCGTTACTAAATCACCCACAGAGGCCAACGCTGCTATAGGATCGCGGCGGATTTTAACTTCCTGTTTGCCAACCATAGTAAACAATCCGTCGAGTGCTTTACCAGTTGCGAAATTTACAATGTCGGTGTTAAGTGGGTCAATAGCTTCAACACCGGCGGTGCGGATCAATTCAAGACTTGCTTTTGCTGCTACTGATGTTGCAAAATTCGTTGATGTTGCATTTGTTTTAAGTGTCTGATATGTATTCGCAACCAGATTGTATTTTTCAGAAAAATCACTCCATAAACCTTTAACGGAGAATTCAGTACCAAAAGTAGTAACCTTGACAGCACTAAATGCACCATCAACAATAAGTGCAAAACCACTTGTCAAATCACCACGAGTTGTTGAATCTAAATAATTTGTTGCACCGATTGAATCATTGCCAAGCAGAATATTGCTTGCGGATGTAAAGGTCATTCCATATATTGCGGTCTTAAAAACATCAATAGAAAGATCTGCAGCTTTTTCTGCGCCACGGTTTAATCCTCTTATCATTGATTCTCGATACTGCGGTAAATCAATATCTGCGACGGCAAGAAGCGTTTTCACTGCAGCATTGGAATTTAGAAGATTCAGCGTTTCGATTGCTTTATTGGCATCAGGGGGAAGATTGATCTTGATCAGCTCATTGGCAAAGTATCCGGTAATCTCATTGAAATTATTTGTTGTACCGCTTGTATCACTTAGTGTAATTGCTGCAGTTTTGGATCCAAGCACCAGCGCTTCCTTAAGTCCGGAAATAATTTCTGATTCTGCAAGATCTGTCGTTAATGGATTAAGATCATCAAGCTGAGATATATAATCACATGATATAAACACCAGTATCGATAGCAGCAATATCATCGCTAAAGATAACTTACTTTTTTCCATGATACCCTCCATTTGAAAATGTACGCATACTGAATTCAAGAATCGCTATTCAGTTGAACAGACAGACACATAAAGTTCATATAACTGCTGCTGACATAATATACATAAATGGTTCGGTTAGTTAAACTATTGTGACAGGGATAAGTAAAATATTGCAATTACATAGGGGGCTATTTGTATTTAGAGATTATGGACGGAAATGTTTTGACAGGAAAATATCCACTGATTTTTATACAGATACAGAGACCTTTCACTTAAAAAGGTCTCTGTTTAAGTAAGTAGCAGTAGAACAGGTATCACTCGGTTGTTTTTGCAAATATTGTTGTTATCAGATTGTAGATTGTGTCGGTATAAAAATTAATTGCGGATGTTAATGCAGCAACCGGATCACGACGGATTTTAACTTCCTGCTTACCAACCATATAAAACAATCCCTGGAGTGCCTCACTTGTTGCGAAGCTTACAATGTCGGTGTCGAGTGGTTCAACAGTGGAAATGCCGGCTTCCGAGATTAATTTAAGAGTTGCTATGGCTGATAACGATTTCCCAGGATCTGTTGATGCTGCATCTGTTGTAAGTCTTTGATATACTGTGGCAACTTTGTTGTAGTTTTCAGAAAATTCACGCCAGAGCTCATTAACCGTGAGCGTTTTGCCGAAAGCTGGTACCATAATCGTACTGAATACACTGTCAACAACAGGTGTAAATCCATTTGTCAGAATATTGCTTGTCGCGTTTTGTAAATAGTTTGTTGCAGCTGTTGAATCCTGACTCAACAGAATATTCTGTGCAGATGAGATATCCATTTCACGTATTGCTTTTTCAAAGACATCAACAGAAAGCGAAGCTGCTATTTCTGCACCCCGGTTCAGTCCAAGGATTATCGATTCACGATATTGCAAAATATCAATACCAGCTGCATCAAGGAGTGTTTTACCGGTTTCACTGTAGTTAAGACTCTCTAACACCCTGATTGCATTCTCTACGTTGGCTGGAAGCCCGATCTTAATCAGCTCGTTAGCAAAATATCCGGTAACCTCGTTGAATTGATTTGGATTCCCGCTTGTATCGCTTAATGTAAACGCTGCGGTTTTAGCGCCAAGAACCAGAGCTCCCTTGAGTCCTGAAACAATTTCCGTTTCCGTTTTGTCGGTTGGTGATGGATTACTGGGATCAAACGGAGATAAAACATCACATGAAGTAAACATGGATAACGATAACGGCAGAACCATTGCCAATGATCGTAGTTCTTTTTTCATAAAAACCCCCCTGCAAAAAAGTTTAAATCCTGAAACAAGGATTTGATATTTAATTTGGATTAAGCAGACACATATCAGATATTCTGCTGATTGCCTGACATGCATAGATGAACAGCTTAATTGTAACATTCCGGATGTGATAAATAAACAAGGACAATTGAAATCGATCATTTTTGTTTTTCCGGCTTTTCTGCGACTTTTTTTAACTTAAAAATGATCGGTAACTTTTTCAAACTGACCTATTGATTTTAATACTGATACGGTGATACTGGATGATTGTGGTGCGAAATGTTATATTTGGCTATACATTATAATGTAAGATATTTTAAGCTTTAAATAATTAAGAAATGATTGGTTGAAGATGAACTCCGTGCAGGCTTGTGCAGAAATCGCAATAAATGATTGTCTTAATATACGCCGCAATGAACAGTTTCTTGTGCTTTGCGATGCATATTGCATGCAAATCGGGCGTGCGTTATATAACTCGGCTGATGGAAAATGCAAAGAAACCATGCTTGTAATGGTGCAGTCCCGTAAATACGATGGAAGTATGATTCCGGAGATTATTGTTCCGTTACTTGACAAATTTGACTGTATTGCAATTGCAACCCAAAAAGCATTTTCACCGGAACTTATTGAAAAACTTGCAACTGAAAAACCTGTCAGGATTGCCACATTACCCGGAGTGACCGATGAGTCGTTCTGCAGAACAATGGTTGCAGACTGGCGAAAACTTGGAATTTACACAAGGAAAGTCGCCGGACGGGTCGGGTCGCCATCGGTGGTACGTCTAATCAGTGGTGATTCGGCTGAATTGACATTTGAGTGTGATGGAAATCCCGCAAGGGCTGATGATGGCCGCCTTATGTCAAACGGGACATTCGGCAATCTGCCTGGTGGTGAAGTGTCTTTACGCCCAAAGAGCGGGACGGCAAATGGTACTGTTATTGTAAATCAATCATTTGCCCTTGTTGATGGCCCGATGGATAAACCGCTTGTAATAACATTGCGTCAAGGAATTGTCGTAAAGATTGAAGGTCATGATTGCCAGCTTGAACTTGAGAAGCTATTTGTAAAAAACCGTAGTGGTGCCCGTTCGCTTATTGAGCTTGGCATCGGAACAAACGAACTTGCAGAGTTTGGGTGTACGCTTCTTGAGGATAAAAAGGTCAGGGGATCAGTGCATGTTACAATCGGGGGCGGTGATGATATGCCGGTACATCTTGACGCATGCGTAAGGGAAGCGTCGGTCTGGATTGATGACAAACTGTTTGTTAATGCTGGTGTGATCAGTTGAAATGTACATTGAGACACAGCATGTCAGGATAGCGGCGATGAAAAAAAACAGCTATGATTCACTGTCGGAGAATAATGATGGTATCGATCACACCAATGAAATACTTGCATTTGTAAAAAAATACGGTACCCGCAATAAGGATCTTGGTGCTTCACCGGTAAAAAAGAAACAGTCTACCCGTTCTGTCAATAGCCGTGGTCAGCCGAGAGAAACGCTGGATCTTCACGGAATGCGAAGTGAAGAGGCATCACAGCGGTTACGGTTTGTAATAAACCGCTGTGTTGAGAATGGTGTAAAAGAACTGCTGATAATTCACGGGGTAGGGTATCACTCGGTACTTACCGGGGGGCCGGTGCTCAAGGATATGGTGAAAAGCATGCTTGAGAATGAGCTGTGCCTGAATGTTAGGGACTACCGGCCTGCGGTTGGTAAAGATGGCGGTGATGGTGCGACTCTTGTCTATTTACGGTAGGATGGCAACCAGTCATTTCCTTTACTGTTAACAATCCGTTTTTCATCTGTTCCGTCTGTTTTAACCTGATAGATTTTTCGTGTGCCATCCTGGTATTCCCGTGTATAAATAATTGTTTCAACTGTTGAATCTTTAACAAACACCGGTGAACGTTCGTTAAAGGTTACCATGGAATCGCGTGAAATGAGTTGTGAAAAACGGGAGCTGTTGATATCAACCTTATAGAGGCTGAAGACATTGACTCCGGAAGAAAAGCAAAGCGTTTTTGAATCGTCAAGCCAGCAGAACTCTCTGACATTCGAGTGGCTGGTAATCTGCTGATGTGCAGCCTTGTCTCTGTCAAATACCCACAAGTCAAGTTTTCCGCCGAAATTGGAGCGGTCTGACAGATATGCAATCCGTCTGCCGTCAGGGCTGAACTGAGGAGCAAAATGATCCGCGTTAACATCCGTAATCTGTATCGGTTTCTGCCCAGTCATATCAGCAAAATAGAGCTGATATGATCTGTTTTTACTGGCACTGTACACCATCAGGTTTTCATCTGGTGAAAAGGTGATATCCTGTTCATTGATACTGTCAGATTGAATCACACTGTAAAACGGACCTCCATCAAAGCGGCACCGGAGTATGTCGGCATAGTTGTCTTTGTCAATATTCGCTGATAAATAGAGCCATTTGCCATCAGGTGATACAGCAATGTTTCTGACATTGAGGCTGTCCGGACTTACCATTATCGTACTACCATTCATGGAACTGATGACAAAGCGATTCAGCGTATCAGTTTTTACAATGTACGCAATACGTGATGTCGAAAATGACAGCACAGGACCATATGCTGTCTGATCTGTTGCAGAAATCGGGAATTCCGCTTTCTGCGCAATAATTTTAAGAAATAACTGCTCTGTTTCGTTCCGATTTGACAAAAACGTAAATACTCCGTCAGGTGTAGTGTTTTTAAGCAGAATCTGCTGTGAAGCTGAATCAGAATTACTCTGTGGCATGGAGATTTTTCTCATTGCTTCTGCGACGACAGAATCCTGTTTGACATCATCTGAAAGCGGATAGAGCCTGTTTTCTGTTCCAATCAGTTTCCGGTTGTTATCAAAACGCAGAATCAGATTGCCGGCATATACGCAATCAGATCCTGCACTTAACACAATAAGAGAATCAAGTTTCATTGAAGAATGAAAGGGCTGATCAAGGGCTGAACAGATAAGAATATCAAATCCTTTGTAAATTGCAGCATTGTTTTTGATATTCTCCCAGGTGTCATCAACAATGACTATCTTTACATCACAACGCAGGGCATCACTGTTTAACAACTTTGACGCAAGAAACGGTTTAAGCTGTTTTTGTGCAGTAGAATCAGTAACCAGTAATTCGTTGACAACTGATGTAATAAAAAAACGGTAGTTGTTTTTTTCAATAATCTGTTTTGCAAGTACTGAACCGTTTGAAATGTTTGTATTATTAAGAACGAATCTTCTATCGGTTGTTAATTTCATATAATGAAGAAGTCTGTCCGGATATGACAGAATTTCGTTTTTCCCGGCAGCAAGGATATCCGGACTGATACGATTGAAATAGGTACCGCTGACTTCAATTCTGTTTGTATCACTGATTGAAGAGCCGACATTTCCGGTACTGATTGTCACTGATGTGGAGAACTGTGACTGAAGGTTCCTGATTACAGAGGTCATGCGGGCAAGACCACCGGGCATTGATTGTTCAGTTGGAACTGCAAAATTCCCGCGCATATTTCCGGCGTAAATAATGCCGACCTCAAGGTTATCCTCACGCAGCATTTCCGAGCGGAGTTTACTGAGCAGGGTATATGCTTTCCAGAGATTCGGATCTCTTGTAAGTGCCTTTTTAGCAAAGTATTCGCACAGAACAAAACGTTTTTTTTTGTAATGTTTGACGGCAATTGCATAGTATTGTTCCGCAGTCCTGTGTGTAATCTCTTCAAGCTGCATGCGAAGTGTTGCAGCCCAGACAAAACCGAGGTCCTTCGATTCATAGCGCCAGGAACCATCCAGCGCGTATTTACCTAATTGTAATGATGCTCCCGCACCAAGTCCTTCAGCTGAAAATTCATTACCGTATGTAAATTCGTATCCTGTACGTAACAAGAATGTTTCCATCACACTGAAATCAGCACTCAGACCGCTTGTAACGGGATTATCGGCAATTTTACGGGTGCCAATAGACACTTTGAGATTAAGGTGCGTTCTGTCAATAAATGATTTTGACAGTGGATAGTACTGCACTGATAACCCGGCTTCAGTCGGGAGACTTTCGGGAGTAAGGTCATAGGTAATTGATTTCCCAATATTTGCTGCATATAAATGTGCAGAAAGTACACTGAACGGCGTGTATAAAATGTCAAAATTTGCAATTGCTGTGCGGCCGATGCTTTTGTCAAGATGGCTTTCGAGAAACGCGATACCGGCTCCGGCACTGAGCCGGTTAAGAATGATCTGACGGGCAAAGGATACGCCAATTGACAGCTCGTAAATTTCAGGGTCAGATGGTGTTTCGTCAATGGTCCGTGCATAGTGAAACGAGCCGGGAGTAAATAGTTGCGAGTAACATCCAAAAGTGCCGACATCAAGCACCGGAAAATATGCACCAAGATACTCTTTTCGTAAACCCATGAACCACTCAAGGTGTGTCAGTGAAAAACGGTATCTGTCGGCAAGTGCGGTATTGGCGGTAAAAAAGGGAATATCGGTAGCATCCCCGTTGCCACCCGATGCTGCAAGGCCGGTTGCAAGACTTACTGCAGAATGTGGGAGTGTCAGAAACTGACATGTGGTATGCCCGGAATTACTTCCACGCATGTTGGTAAACCAATCGGGTTCGAATGCCGACAGGGAAAAACTGAGTGTAAAAAAAAGTAGTTGTATCCGGAAAAAACGCATGTGTTATCCTGTAACAAATAAACGTATGGAATATAATTGTAATTATACAGTTCCGGCGGTGTTTGGGGTAGGGGGCATTTTCTGCAGAAATCGGCTTTTGTGGTGATTGTCAATCTGACAGGCATCGTATACTCCTGCCGGATTGGCAGTTTATAGTTTTTAATGAAATGTACCAGTACCTGATTCTACAATAAAAGAGTAACCTGGTAGAGCCTGATGTGTACCGGAGCAGATCTGCAAAAGGCGTATCAGTGCTTTATACCTTTTAGGTAATAAGGGCGTGTGGGTAGACTGTTTATTTGAATCAGGTATCAAACTAAATGGAGCACACATTGAAAACTATTGGATTATCAGTGTTGATTTCGGGTGTTTGGTGTATGATGCAAGCAGAAATGCTGAATTCTGTTTCGCACTATGGTATTACATGGACCTTTGACAGGAACTACGAATGTGGACGGTTTATCACGGGAGACTGGTATGTCGTAGGGCCAGTCACTGTCATATCTGTAATGCCGCTGCCATCTGATGGACGCAATGGTTCAATGTGTAACCCGATTACCGGTTTGCAGGCGTATGATGCCAGAATTCCATCATATGCTGAATCCCTTTCTGTACATTTTCCCGTGTCATTGCCGGTAAACAGTTCTCTTGTTTCGTCAATAAGTCTTACAGAGGAGGATTGTAATTGTTCGCTCGCTAACGGAACTAAGGGGACCAGGTCACTTGCAGGTGTCTGCATTCCTTATGAGACAACACGTCCGATGCTCAAAACGGCTGCAGTACTTACCAGTGTGGCGAAGGTTCCCGATGGACACGGTTTTCGACCGGGATTTTGTGGAACGCAGAAAACTATCTATCCGGTTTCAGGTATCAGATGGGACCGGTTGCCAAAACTATTACCGGTTCAACCACAACCGGATATTTCCTATCTGATCAGGGGATTGGAACGTCCATGGATTTCTCATATTACTGATTGGGTAAGCCGAAGTTTACATCCGATGGAAAATATGCTTGATTATCATGAGAAAATTTTTGATTTCTATAAAGATGTATCCTTAGTCTGTTTGATTGATGTTGACAAGAGGGATAGTCTGGTGATGAAATTCATTCAACATGGAATTGATATGCATGCAATGGTAATCAATGGCCACGGGGGGAGTGGTACTGCCAAATGGCCTATCCTTTTTGCAGGAATGATGCTTGACGATAAGGTTATGAGCGCAATTTTTCTGAATACTACCAGTAAGACTCCGTTTCGGGAGGACTGGATGACCTATTATGGTGATCAGGGTACAAGTTCTCTTTCCAGTAAGATTGTAACAAAAGAGCGGTGCTGGACCGGGCATGTTGTACCTGCTGGTATACATAAAGGGAAAGCGGTTATGTGGCGTCAGGAAGATGGCGACCCGGAACATGAACACCTGCACCCATCAGAATGGCAACAGATTCCCCCGTCTGGTGGAGGATGCAAACATGAGACGTACAGGGTAATCAACAGTATCAACTGGCCCGGTATTGCATTGAGTGTTTTATTGATGCAAGGAAAGGAGTTGTGGAATCATGATGCCTATTTTGATTATTGTGACCGCTGGATGAGTGAGACCACGAATGCCCAATTTGACGAAATAAAATCTTATTGTGGTCTGCGCAGCGGGTACGGATCTGCAGGATCTGATTTTGCAGATGCCATGTGGAAAACTTATAGAGGGCCAGTTGACAATGTGGTTAGGAATATTAAAAAGTATAATAAGGAAATATCTACCGCTATGAAAATAGAATATCCTATGAATTCAATAATGCAGTTTAATGTACCCGGGAAAGTGCTTTCAATGCGCATTGTCAACACCGCGGGTCGTCAGACATATAATCTGGATTCATATAAGATTACAAGTGATGGCAGCATTTCGAGTGGTACTTTGATAAATAAAATTGCTGCAGAACCGGGGATTTACTGGTACCAAATCACTACAGAGACCGGCAGATCATATGGTCGTGTAGTGAAATCGAAATAACGTTACCGGCCGAAAGCTCCTCTCCGATACTGCTCAAATGTGCTCCTGTTTGATGGAATGTAATTGTTGAAATGTGAAACCTGATATTGGTTGGCGGTATCAGGCCCGGGGTTACTGCCAGATTCTTTAATATGCCATATCCATTAATATGTACACGAAAGAACGGATGGCCACGAGGGCCATCCCTATGCGTTGAATACCCATATATAGGTGAATGGGTATTTTAACCCTTTACCTCAATCATCCCATTATATAATTTAACAACACTTCTCTTGCGTATCACAGGTCACTGATTTTTGGGAAAATTAAAAAATGTTACAAAAAAGATTATCCGTGATCTTGACTCGAAACCCAATATATAGTATCTTGAAAGAGTAACTACGGCGATATATGGTGTCTGATGAATATCAGGGTGTCGCAAACTGCTAAATTATAAGGAATTACAATGATTCTTCGAAAACTCTCCATTTTCGGTTTTAAATCGTTCGCAGATAAAACAGAGCTGCGCTTTGGTGAGGGGATGACTGCGGTTATCGGTCCAAACGGGTGTGGTAAGAGTAATGTTGTTGATGCGATCCGCTGGGTGTTTGGTGAACAGAAGGCATCAATGTTGAGAAGTTCCAATATGGCAGATGTGATTTTTAGTGGTACCCAAAACCGTCAAGCCCTTAATATGGCTGAAGTAACGCTTACAATTGAAAATAATAAGGGCATTTTGCCTGTTGAGTATAGTGAAGTTGCGATTACACGCAGAATCTATCGCAGTGGTGAAAGTGAATACCGAATTAATAAAGTTCCATGTCGTCTTCGAGATATTCACCACCTGTTTCTTGATACCGGTATCGGAAGCAGTGCTTACACGACAATTGAAAACTCAATGATCAATGCCATTCTAAGTGATAAGGCCGAAGAGCGCCGGATTCTTTTTGAGGAAGCTGCTGGAATTGGAAAATACAAACAGCGTAGAAAAGAGAGTCAGCGTCAGCTTGAGAAAACCCGTCAGGACTTACTGCGAATTAATGACAAGGTTCAGGATGCGGATCGCCAGGTAAGGATGCTGGCTCGTCATGTTGAAAAGGCAAAACGCTACAAAACGTATTTCGACGATCTCAAGGCGCAGGAAGTCGGCTACGAAAATCGCCGCTACCAGATGCTTGGCGTGGCGATGAAAGAGCGCAAGTCGATGTTGACAGAGATGGGAACTCGCCGCGAGGCACTCAAGGCGTCAATAGCAACTGCGGAATCACGCATTGAACGAATGCTGCTTAGTGCTCTTGAGAAAGAAAAAGAACTTGAGATTGCATCACGGAATGTAAGTGAGTCAAACGAACGTATTATTCGTCTCGACCGTGATATCAGTGTTGCAACAGAGCGTTTGAATAACCAGAAACAAAATGTCAGTCGGTTTGATCAGGATGTACAGTCAATCGAGACGCAGATTGAGGAAAACAGTCGTTTACGGACACAGATTGAGAAAAGTATCATCGACCGCGAAACACAGCTTCAGAAGAGTACGGAACGTGTCAATGGTGCAACCGATGAACTAGCGCAGTTTGACAGCAGTATGCAGCTTCAGAGAGATAAGGCGGATCAACTCGGGCGCGATCAGATCGAGCTGATCAATCAGCTTGGCGAAACACGAAATGTTCTCAGTACTTTAAAAAGTAATCTTAACAATGCACTTGAGCGCAGAGAACGTGATCAGCGTGAGGTACAGAATCTTGAGATGCGTCTTGAGGAGTATCAGGAGGCGATTATCGTATGTCGCCAGCAGCTTCATGTTGTTGACAACGAGAACAGAAATCTACATCAGTCAAGAGAAGTTCTTCTTGGCAGAATTGAAAAAGAGGATAAACGGTATCAGGAACTTGTCGAAAAAGAAAAGCTTCTTGAGGCACAGATTTCTACAAGTAAATCACAACTCAGGTTTTTAAGCGGGCTTGATGCTGCCTATGAAGGGTATGATGCCGGTGTTAAGGAGCTTCTTACCCGTAAAGTTCCTGGGGTCAAGGGAATTGTTGCAGATCTTATCTCCGTTTCTGATGAACAACTGGTAGGGCTTGTAGAGAAAATTCTTGGAACATCGGTACAGACTGTGGTTTTCAATACTGAAGTAGATTTACGAAATGCGGTTGGACAGCTGAGCGCAGAGCGCATTGGCGAGGCATGCATGATATCGCTTGAACGTGTAGCATCGCTTAAAAAACAGGTGCCGTCAGCGGTAGAGGATGGTGTCTGTGCACGTTCTCTTGTCAAGGTAGCATCTGGCTGTGATGCACTCGCCGATCATTTTCTAAATCATATTATTATTACTGATAATACTGACAGTGCTATCGGGTTGTCGCTTAAGAATCCAACCTGTCTGTTTGCGGGCCGTGATGGCGTTATTTGTCGTCAGGATGGAACTGTTTTTGCCGGAAATTCAAAAAAAGAGAAAGCCGGTATTTTGCAGCGTAAGCAGCAGATTGAAAAACTGACTCTTGACATTGAAAAATGGGAAAAAGAGCATACAAAAATTCTTAGTGACAAGGATATATGCATTATTAACCGCGATGAGGCAAAGGTTGCACTTATTGAGGTTGACGAAAAACTGAATAAAGGTCAGCGCCAGCAGCAGGAACAACAGACGAATATAAAGCATTATGAGAATGAAACTCATACAATCATGAACAGAATCTCGGTGCTTAATCCTGAACTTGATAATATCACCACAAAAATTGGTCAGCTTGAAGAACAAATCGGAACTCACGAAGCAGAAGTTGCGACCTGTCAGAGCCGTAAAGATCTTCTTGAAACACAGGTTGACGATGCGAGAGCTGCTGTGCGTTCAATGGACGAGCAGCGCAGAACACTTGTCGAGCATCAAAAAAATATTGAACTTGAAGTACACGGACTTAAAAACCGTATTATGCAGGACAAGCAGGATATTGAACGTCTGACGCGTGATATTAAATCCGCAGGGGACCGTAAACAGGGGAAAATTGAAGATAAGCAGCGTGCATTTTCTGATATTGCCGACCTTGAAAACCAGATGCTTGCACTCAAAGATGAACTTGAAAAACAGCGGGAAGTACGAACCGGTCTTGAGGCTGTTCGCGACAGAGAGAGAGAAGAGTATAACGGGAAATTACTTGAAATTGAAGAGGTCAGAAAAGATGCGCGCACAGGTCAGTCTGAACTTGACACAATATCAAATCAGATTCATGATCTTGAAATCAAGTATACCCGTGATGAACAGGAGCAGCGTCGTATCCGTGAGAGAATCTGGGAAGCATACGAACTTGATCTCGATTCTCCGCCGGAACCGATTCCTCATATTGAAGAAGAAGACAGTGAGATCATACAAAATATTCAGATGTTAAAGGAACGTATCAAGCACGTGGGTCAGGTTAATATGGCTGCGCTTGAGGACTACGAAACTGAAAATGCACGTCTTCAGGAATTGACAAAACAACGTGATGATCTGCAGACTGCTGTTGATGAGCTTGAACGGGCAATTAAAAAGCTTGATAAAGAAGCAAGAGTCCAGTTTCTTGAAACTTTTGAGCAGGTACAGAAAAATTTTGTTGAACTGTTCACAACACTGTTTGAAGGTGGTGAGGCACATTTGGCGCTTGAAGAAAATGTTGATCCACTCGAAGCACCCATCCATATTAATGTGCGTCCGGCAGGGAAAAAAATGCGTGGTGTACAGCTTCTTTCAGGAGGAGAGCGTGCACTTACAGCAATATCGCTGCTGTTTGCACTTTACCTCGTAAGACCATCAGCGTATTGCATCCTTGATGAGCTTGATGCACCGCTTGATGAAGCGAATGTTGGACGTTTTGTCAAGGTTCTAAAGAAATTTGCAGAAAAGACTCAGTTTATTGTTATTACTCACAATAAACGCACCATGGAAGCTGCGGATCTGCTTTACGGAGTGACACAGCAGGAAAAAGGTATATCCACTATCGTTTCGGTAAAATTTGATGATCCTGCGCTCGCGGCAGCGTAAATTAACAAAAAGGCGGTTGACTACATGCTAAAGATCGCAATTGCATCCATTGCATCATTTGTTGTTATTGCTTCCGGGTTGCTTTTTTATCAGGCTGGAGTTTTTGACAGAGTAAAGTTTTTCGAAGAGCAGAAAGGGCCGTATTATCTTGTGTACAAGGAGTATACCGGTACTTATTCTGCTGTCGGAGCGAGAATAAAAAACGTTCATGAATATCTGAGCGATGTAAAAAAAGTACCGTTTATAAAAGGTGGATTCACCATTTTTTATGATAATCCTGTCAATAAAAGTGCTGATAGTCTGAGGAGTATTTCCGGTGTCATGACCGATTCGCTCATTCCGGTGGAATCTCCTTTTAAATCTGATATATTTGGAAAATCCTACTGTATTATCGGAAAATATCCTCTTCGCTCCTTTTTCTCATTTACGACAGGCATTTACAAAATTTACGGGTCACTTGAAAAATACGCTAAAACCAAAAAAATTGCCATTACCGGGCCGGTCATGGAAGTGATCGATACCGAGAAGAAAACTATTTTATACATCGTGCCGGTAAGTGCTACTGCGGATCTCCCGATCTATGGGAAGTGATGCAAAAAGATGAACCTAAATTCCTCAGTAAAATCAAATCGCATTTGCAACGCGCCCCCTAACTTTAAGGCGTTTTATGGAATAGATTATTCATTTCGTAGTAAAAATCGTGCGCACCGGACATCGAACCATTTTGAAGACAACCCGTGTATGGTTAGGTTTATCCCGTAAGAAAAGTATATTTGATTCGTTATAGTGTATCTATAATGTAGACGACAACTATTGCAAATGGTGTGTTATATGGTCAATATCCTGGATTACCTCGATTATAAAGAGTACCTTAAAGCGTATTATACAGAGCAACGGGCGCTGCGTCCCCATTTTACGTTTCAATGGATTGCAGAACGCGCAGGCTTTAAAAATAGGGGTTTTGTTCACTCGATTTTTAATAATCCAAAAACCAGGTTGTCTACAACCAATAGTATCAAACTTCTGAGGGTTATTCCACTTACAAGAAATGAGAAAGAATATTTCAATTTCATGGTTGCCTATAAACAGGAAAATAATGAGACAGAGAAGCTTCGTATACGGGAAAGATTGGAGGAACTTCGAAAGCTTGTTGTCTCAGACTATTTAAAAAGTGATAAAAAGGCATTTTTTTCAAAATGGTATCATGGTGTTATTCGTTCAATTATTGGAATGATCACCTTCAAGGGGGAGTATAAAAAGCTCAGTAAATGGTTGTTTCCCCGTATTACTCCTGAAGAGGCTGAGGAGTCGGTGGCGCTGCTCGAACGACTTCAAATTATGCATCGGACCAGTGATGGAACCTACATGCTCAATACCGCACCGAATTTAATAAATGGCGCTGATATTTCTCAGGAAGACAGGGATAACTCTCACATTGGCTTAATGCTGGCGGCTAAAGATACACTACCACTACATTTAAAGGGTACCCAGATCAGATCTATGACTGTCGGCATTTCAGAAAAAACAGCGGAACTTATCCAGAAAGAAAATCTGGAACATCTAGAACATATAAAAAGAATGATTCAAAACGATGAAGGCCCGGAAAGGGTGTATCTCATTCAATCAATCTTCATACCTCTTGCAAAGAAAATACCGGAGTGAAAAGTATCTTGTATCTTATATCGTTTTATTCCTGCATTTGATAAGGTTCGGCAACATTAGAATACCAGAATCCTATCAACCGGTCATCGAATGGCCCCTAAATAATACTGACGTTGTAGAAACAGGTCATCAACCTATAACATTTTCAGGTTAACCTGTTATCCCTGGATAACAGAAATTTTATTTTACATTGAACCATGATATTGGCAAATCTATTTTGTAGAATTGCCGACAGTGATCAGGTCTTGAATTGATTCACTACATGAGTAGTAAATAGTAATCTAATTTTCTATAGAATGGTATAATCCCCGCGGGAGATGTAATGCGTTCTCAAAATTTTTCCACTACAAAGAGTATCAAAATTGTGGATTTTATACGGTTTTTCTTTACTCTTCCAGTAGTACTACTGCTGTTAGTGTATCTGGCATGTTCGTCTGATGTGCTCCAGACTGCAGGAACACCAACAATAAACGAAACCACCGGGCTTATTGTCGATGGGACAGGAACACCTGCCTGCGGGGTACAGGTTGCAATGTATCCTTCTGACTATACGGCAGATACTGATTCGAAACTCTTTAAGATAGGAGCTTCAGGGAATTCCCGTATCATTCGAACAATTACCAATGACAGCGGAATATATAAATTTAATGCTAATGAACTCGGATATTTCACCATTATTGCTCATACGGTTGATACCAGCCTTATTGTCAAAATAGATTCTGTTCAAACTACTGAAGATGGTACACCTTCGTATAATCCTCCTCCAGCTACTCTAAAACCTCCGGCTACAATCGTCGGGAAGATTGACTGGATCGACAGTACAATGGAGGTTTATGTGCTGGTTGTCGGCAGTGACCGTCATGTTAAAGTCAATCCGGATGGCAGTTTTACGATTGATAAATTACCAGAAGGAACCCAGTCGTTACGTATTGTAACATTACAAAACGGGGTATCGGTCGATACAGTCAAAGCCGGTTTCCGTGTGGAATCTGAAGAGACTGCCACAATTCTGGTTAATGATAGTGGAATGGTCAGCCGCCAACTCACTATCAATGAAGCAATGCCTTGTACTCTAAGTATTGCACAGTTTAATACTGATGTACCTGTTGGTAAACAATACATCTGGTACCTGGATTCAATTGTTTTCGATACAACAGTATCAGGCATTTTAGTACTCGATTCTATTACACCTGCTCAGGCTGGCACCTACACATGTACCATTGATGGTGAGTCGGTCAGGTATGAATTTGTGGTTAAAGTACGATCGCTGATTATTGTCGGGTTGAGCGGTGGCAGCACCGATGAGGTGTTCAGATTGTTTCCGGGCACACAGATACCACTTGCAACGAAAAGTAATGTACTTGACAAAAGGGGTATGCTTTAATTGGCTGGAATACAGCACCTGATGGAAGCGGAGTGGGATATGCACTTGATGATACAGTTATTGTTGATACTGCAAACGTGATACTATATGCAGTATGGGAGAAGAACAGCTATACTGTTCAGGTTATTGGTGATAGTGGTGTTGTTCAGACAATTACAGTATTGTATGGTGAATCACAGCCGATTACAGCGCTACATCCGCCACATTATTGTTTTGTAAATTGGAGTGTTGTTTCCGGTTCTGCTATAATCAGCGATTCACTTGCTGTACAAACCAGCATTGTGCCTGGAAATGGCAATGTTACCATAAAGGCAATATTTGTCCCGGATACGTACCAGCTTGAAATTGCCAATAGTACCAATGGTCATGGTACGGGAGCCGGAAGCATTACGTATGGTGTATCTGATACTATTTCAGCCATTCCCGATACCGGATACACTTTTTACAAGTGGGAAATTGTTAGCGGCAGTGCGACCATTGCCGACAGTGCTGCTCCGGTCACCACCATTTTACTCGATTCAGCATCAGTTATCAGACCGCTGTTTACATTGATAACCTTCCCGGTACAACTGGATAAAAGCAGCAGTCATGGATCTTTTACTGTTGCATCTGATACCACGTCAGTATTTACAGTATCATACGGAACCCCTGTTGCGATAGTCGCATCTGCCGATACTGTAAATGGTTATTGGTTTGTTAAGTGGATATGTCTCTCCGGCAGGGCGCAATTTGCTGATTCCCTGTCTGCATCAACAACGGTAAAAATCACTTCGCCGGGTACTGTTATCACTGCACAGTTTGCACTGAATGAGTATTCAGTGCAAAAGTCAATCAGTGGCAACGGGGTAGTCACAATGCCCGATTCTGTGGTCTATGGCGAGCCGGTGGAAATTACTGCGGTTCCGTCAACGGGATATCACTTTGCCGTATGGCGGGAAGTTTCCGGAGAGGTGTTGTTTGCGGATTCGAGTGCAAGTCTGACCACCATGCGCGTAGTCAAGGGAAGTGCTGTGGTACTTGCGGTGTTAGCTAAAAATGTGTACACAATATCTTACCGTGGTAATAGTGCTACTGGTGGTACGGAGCCGCAGATAAAACAATTCTCTATTGGTGATACGCTGATACCTGGAACTGCAGGTACATTGACAAAGAACGGTTATACGTTCACCGGATGGAACAGTATCGCTGATGGAACCGGAAGTAGCTATCATGCCGGCGATACGGTAATTGCAGATACTGTCAATATTGTTTTGTATGCACAGTGGACAATTAACCAATACAAAGTGACATTTAACAGCCAGAGCGGAAGTGCAGTTGACTCCCAAAATGTAAATTATAACGACACTGCGAAAACACCGTCGGCACCGGCAAGAACCGGGTATACATTTGGGGGATGGTTCAAAGAGTCTGCCTGCACGAACCCATGGACATTTGCAACTGATAAGGTGATGGGAAATGTTACGTTGTTTGCGAAGTGGACACCGACCCCCTATAACGTAACCTTTAATAAAAATGATTCATCAGCAACGGGGAGCATGGCTCTACAGACAATCACTTTTGGAATCTCTGCACCCCTAACAGCAAATGGATTTATTAAAACGGGATATAGTTTTGCAGGTTGGGCGACCAGTTCCGATGAGAGTGTAGTATTTGCGAATGAGGCAAGTTACACAATGTCAACTGAGGGTGATACATTATATGCAAAATGGAATATAGATGACACTTTTTATATTTTACAAGATGCTGTGATACTGTCAACGCAACCAGATTCAAACAAAAACCTTTCAGCATTTACTGCGGGATATGCCTGGACGTGGAGTGGAGTATCTGGTACTATAAGAGGTCTCATGCAGTTTGACCTCTCAACGATACCACCTAATTCAGTAATT
>CAYMGX010000075.1:0-18989 GCA_964390065.1 uncultured Fibrobacter sp.
GCTTTAAGACTCTCAGCGTTAAATTTGTTGATTACTGCAAATGCTGCTTCACAAAGTTTATTAGCTGTTTTATAATCAGCAAGTACTGCGCACTGTATGATGCCACAATCTGTAAAACCTTTTGCTGAAAAAGGTGTTGTTCCATAGGTGAGTGACAAATCGAACATCATAAGTGCGATAACCATTGACAATGGTGGATTAGTTATAAGAGCAGGTGGAATCACCTGATACAAAAGCTGCATCACCATCTGCATCTCAGGATTGGTCATTTCAGGAAGATTTGCGAGATTGTCAATAGATATCCTTGCAATTCCACCCTGCATTTTACCGATACCGGTTTGCATAGCCATACCAATTTCCTGCTGTGTTGATGGTAACTCGATATTAAACGAGCGCAATGTGGCCCTTATTTCATCTATTGCCTCAACCATCTTTCCCTGAAATTCGAAAATCAGCATTCTGATATTCGAGACAATTGCCTTCTCAATAGGTGTCCGGGCAAGCAGAGAAACCTGATCGCATAAAGTACCAGCTTTTACAATATCACCGCTTAGCAGTGTGCAGGTTGTCAAATCAATTGACATATAAAAAAGGTTATCCTGACGTTTAACCCATTCCTGTTCTGTAAGTAAATCCCGCGCTGTTTCATAATAGGAGACAGCCGATGAAAATGCGGCTGATTTCCTGGCTTTATCTGCAGCACTCCGGTTTAGATCTGAAAGTTCGATTCGTTCGTCTTCTGACTTTATCAATGCTTTACCGATATTCATATTATTAACAATATCAAATAAAGTATCAGTTTTGCCTGATATGCGACTTGCATCAAGCATCTGTCTGCCTATTTGCAGATGTATTGATGGTTTCTCAGTTTCGGAAATCAGCGAATAAAGAGCCTGACGAATCCGGTCATGCTGGAATTTAAAAGAGAGATCAAAGTCAACTTTGCCAAACGCCTGCAAAAATTTCACAAGAAGGTAGTTTTCATCAATAGGATAAATGATTTCTTTTTCAATGGCACCCCAGATTTTAATTCCAATTGCTTTCAATGGTACTTTGGATAAAGTGGCAAGCGTCTTCAGATCAAACTTTGTTCCAATACATGCTGCGATTTTAAGTATTGATGCAGTTTCGGTATTAAGTTTATTGATACCGGCAACAACAAGATCGATAACGTTATCACTGATCTGTGTCTTTTCCACCTCACTGATATCCCATTGCCATTGCCCGTTTTCTGCATTGAAAGTAAATACATTTTCATGGTAAAGTGTTGTCAGTACCTGATTGATATAGAACGGATTCCCGTGTGTTTTTTTGTAAATCAGTGATGTCAGCGGCTTTGTTGTGTCAGAATCACTATGGAGCGTATCAGCAATAAGCATGTTGACAGAAGATTCAAGGAGCGGCTCAACATGCAATCGATCAAATGCGATACTGTTTTCGGCTGCATTTTTATTTAAAAAGTCAATAAAACCTTCCAGCGGATGTCCAATCCTGATTTCGTTATCCCGATAGCTGCCAATAATAAGCAGATAGCGTATATCCTGTGATGTAATAATGTTTTTAAGTAAATCAAGGGTTGAATGATCACTCCACTGAAGATCATCAATGAAGAGTGCCAGAGGGTGTGTTTCATTTGCAAACAGTTTTAAAAATTCTCTAAAAGCAAGTTGAAAACGGTTTTGAGCGTCAATGGGATTGATGTCAACCAGTGCCGGCTGCGGACCAGTTATCTGTTCAAGTTCGGGGATGATATCAATAATGAGATGCGTATTCGAACCAAGTGCATCAATTATTTGCTTATTCCATGCATCAAGAATTTCCTGTGGTTCGGTAAGAATCTGACGTATCAGTTCGGAAAAAGCCTGAGTAATTGCATAGTAAGTGATATCGCATTCAAACTGATCGAATTTACCAGAAATAAAATAACCTTTTTTGCCTGCTACCGGTTTGTGTATTTCATGGATCAATGATGACTTGCCGATGCCGGAATATCCACTGACAAGAAGCATTTTCGTATTCCCATCAGCACAGAAATTGAAACTTTCTGCCAGCTTTTCGATCTCCCGTTCCCGTCCGTACAGTGATTGCGGGATTTGAAAATGATCATTGAAATCATGACGCCCCAGAGGAAAAAAACTGATTGCTCCGCTGGAGTTAAGCATTGATTGACAATATTCAAGATCTTTTTTTAAACCTTTTGCAGACTGATAACGATCCTCAGGTGCTTTTGATAACAGTTTCATGATAATATCGGATAATACCTGTGGTATCAACGAGTCTACTGATGCTGGTGATTGAGCAGTTCTTGCAATATGCGCATACACTATTTCTACATCATCATTACCATAAAAAGGAAGTTTACCAGTGAGTAATTCATAAAATGTTACCCCTGATGAATAGAGATCCGCACGACTGTCAACAGGACGATTCATACGACCGGTCTGCTCCGGTGAAATGTAATCAAGTGTTCCGGCAAGTGTTGACAGATTGACCGCGTCGAGTGTCTCACGTGTCAATTCTGATGAAATACCGAAGTCTATAAGTTTAACGTCACCGGTTTCCATGTTGATGACAATGTTTGACGGATTGATATCTTTGTGAATGATATTTTCCCGATGCACTTCAATTAATGCATCGGTAATTTTTAAAAAAAGTGCGATTTTTTCCTTTAATCCGAATTCCTTGGAGATATATGAAGTGTCAATCGACTCGCCACCAAAATCCTCAAGGATCAGTGCATAGCTATTGTTGTACTTTATAAAATCATATGCCTTGATGATTCTATCACTCGAAAACTTCCTGGTAAGTTCATATTCTCTTACAAAATAGGAACATTCCAGATCAGTAGGATACTCTTTGTTTATAAATTTTACTACAACCGGAACGTTATCAGCATTACGTACAGCCTTAAAAATTGTTGAATTCGTACTTTTGTAGATCTCTTTAGAAATTGTATACCCGGCTACGTGAATCATAGACGCTTGTCCTGTGTTTAAAGTGATTTGAGTAAAGTAACTCCCTGCAATGGTACATGCAAAAATCCATGATAAACATTCAATACAATACACTTGTTTTACTGTATTGATTATCGACACTACCGGTAAATATTCCGGTGATGTTCTATGGTATCATGAGCGTGGCGAAAAGTCTACAAGTATATGAGCATAAGCGGCTTTGGGAAGATGCTGTAGTAGTATCCGGTAAATTGCAGGTTGAATTAATATTACTTTATGTTTTTACCATAGTTATCTCCTGCGGTTCATTTTTTGGAAATGCGGCAGTGTGTTTGATAATTGCAGTGGCAATCCGGAATGTGTAGTGGTTAATCCGCTGTATTTCTTCAAGAAGATCCTTGTGAATAGATGTCGTTTGGAGTGATTCCTTACGACCAAGATAGAGGCGTTTCATATGATGTTCAAAGAGGGTATTGAACTGATTTCGCATCGTTACTTTTCGACTAAGAATCGACTCTGCAATATTCTTATCGTTTAATAAAAATGCAGCCATAATCTCTTCAAAGTTAAGCGTTGTCATTGCATAAAAATCGGCAATCTCTTTTTTCCCATCAACAGAGAGCGGTATCCGTTCTGTTTCTGTCTTCTGGATCAGATTGATTATGCTTTTCGAAACAGTATCACCAATATGTTCAATATCTGCTGTAATCATCATAAGCTCATACAATTGCGATACCTGCTCCTCGCTGAGTTCCTGTCGTGATAATCCTGTAATATAAGTAACGATATTTTCATACAGAAAATCCACTTCGTCATCAAGCTGATTTATCTCCACGCTTTTGTCATATTCAAATTTACTTATAAGTTCAGAACTTTTCTCGAGCATCAGATTGACCTTTTCAGACATTCCCGATATCTCCTTGATCGATTGAGAGATTGCAAGCACCGGTACCGTGACATACTTCTCGGAGATGTAGCTTGTCTGAAATCTGCTCTGACGACGCTTATCCTGTTTGACAAGAAAGAGGATAAATGATTCAAACTGACGCAGAAAGGGGAGGAAGATGATTGCAATAAAGATGTTAAAAGATGTATGAAGTCCTGCGATAGCAATTGCTACCCCGGTATGAATATGTGTATCAGCATATGCGAGCAGTCCGGTTAAAGGAAACGCGACTATTATCCCAAAGAGTTTAAAGAAAAAATGTGCCCATGCGACTCGTGTTCCCTCAAGGTCCGCTTTTATTGTAGTCAACAGTGCAGGCGCACACGTTCCAAGGTTTGCGCCGAGAACAATAGGGAAGAGATGGACAAGAGTAAGGGTGTTCCCTGTTGAGCTCTGGTAGGCATCCGCAAGGGAAATAACTATTGCAAGCGTTGCGGCGCTACTGTGCAGTGTTGCGGTAATAAGTGCTCCGGCAAGAAGTCCGTACCAGTTATTGGAGAAACTGGCATTAATCATGTGGTTGAATGTCGTATTCGATTGAAGTGCCGAGACCGACTCGGCCATCATGTGCATACCAAAAAAAACAAATCCGAGTGCAAACAGCAGCTTTCCGGAACTGGTTACTTTACTGATCTTTGAGATAAGTGAAATAAGATACCCTACAGCGATAAGCAGCGGTGCGATCTGGTAAAATTTGAATGCAAAAAGAGAAACAGTAAAGGTCGTTGCCAGATCTGCCCCGAGAATCATCCCAAGCGATTGTCCGAGCGTCATCATTTGTGCACTGGCAAGCCCGACAAGCATCACCGTGGTTGCAGACGATGACTGTGTGAGCATGGTGAGTGAAAAACCCGCAAAATATGCACTCAACCGGTGTCTGGTGATAATTGTTATGATTTTATTAAGATCTGAACCGCCGATGTGCCTGAGATTTTTCTCACCCTGCTGCATGCCGTAGAGAAAAATTGACATACCCGCGCAAAGACTGAAAAAATCGAATAGTGTAAATGTCGCCATAAATGTCTAACAATCTGTTAAAATTCCACGTTGTATAACCAGTAACATTTTCAATATTTTAAAATACAATTGGGTAAATGACAAGATAAATTTCGACTTTGTAAAGATTGCGGATGTAGAGAACAGGGAATTTGATTTTTTACGATCACCTGATATATTAAGGAATCAACGCGTTGATTGGAAGTTAAAATGGATGCTGTCTTGAATTACAGCATCCATCATTTACAGTAAAAGAATTGTTTCCTTCGACAGTCGCTTTAAAAACGGTTAAAGAACTCCCAGGTCTCCGCTGCAATCCAGTTTACGCTGGATCCCGGATCCATTTCATTATATGAAGTCTGTCCCTGGAAGGAACTGAATTTCACAGGGTACCCCGGTTTACATCCAGAAAACTCAGTAGATACATGTTGCTTGCTGGTTGCCTGTGGGATGTTTGCCGGTATTGTACACCCGTTATCTTCAGCATGCTGCAGTAAGCAGTATTTTACGCCAAGCTTTTTTGCCTCATCGTAAATGAATTTAGTGTTTGGTTCATTGGTACCTGTTGTTGCATAAAATGCGATAGGTTGATGAGTGTTTTCCGGAAACCAGATATTCCAGTTCGCTGGACCATAGCAAGCCACCGCACGCAATACATCCTGACGTGATAACGAGAGCGAATAGGTAAACAAGGCTCCAAAGCTGAATCCGCAGGAGAAAACCCGTTTTGTATCAATGCATAGCTTTTCTGTAGCCAATTTGTACAGATCATCGAATAGTGTGTGGTCTTTCTCAGCCAGATCCCATCCGCGTGTAGCTCCGGTACCATTTGGAGCGATGAAAATACAGGGGGCTTTGTCGTTGTCTGCGTATGTTTTGAGACTGTAGAAATTATCATTCGCTACAGCCTGCATACTGCCACCGTACCAGTGCATGGCAAAGATTAACCTGTATGGTTTGTTTGGATCGTAGTTTGCAGGAATATTGATAATGTATTCACGGCTGAGACCCGCGCTGGTAATGGTATAGGTTCCACTTTTAAGGTCTGAGATTGCTTTACCACATCCTGAGCTTCGGCCGGTATCTGAAGCAGCACCTGCAGAGTCAATGGTGATATTCAGTTGCTGATTCTCGTATGAAGTAACAGGCACAATTTTTGTCTCATAACCGGTAGCCATGATTGTGAGTGTATCAACGTTTGCTGCAATTTGTGCCTGTCTGCCACTTATTGGGGAGACGTTTGCAGTATGTCGGTTTAATAAATAACTACCGTTACTTAGCGATACATAGGAGAATAATACATCGTGATTTTCAGTGGACACTTTGACAACAAGAAGATTTGTTGCATGGGAATACTTTGTAATGTTTAAAAGATAAGCATCAGCATTTGTTTTTTTCAGTACCTCTTTTTTTAATAAATTCCCTTTTACATCAAATAATTCGATTGTCAACGGTGATGATGTTTTTAGTTTAAATTGCATCACACCGTTACTTACTGAAATCCCGTCTGCCTGCGAAACAATAGCTGGCAAGGTTGATGATGTATTTTTCGTAAACAAAAAGTTTCCGTCGCTTCCGGTTGTATCCTTCATTGCCTGATGAACGAGTGTTATTACGGCATTGGATACAGGTATGCCTGACTTGTTTGAAACGGTACCACCCAGATTAATCGCTTGAGCAATACAAAGGTTAAAACTAATCAGAAATACCAGACTGAATGTGGTACATTTATTAATAATTCACCCCCCTGAATAAGTGCATTATTGCACCTGATTGTAAAAACAATAACTGTCCATAATATAACAAATTATTACACTTACATCCTGTTTTTCTACATATAAACCTGTAATTATATATGGGTGATTGATTCAGATAATTATCTAATTTTGTCAAACAGGTAATTATATACATAATGTCCGCATTTAATAAATATTGTTGGTGCCATAGTAAAAATGTTATCTTACCGATAAACATACCGAAAAACAAAAACGTTTAGTGTTACACATACAAGACTGGCATCATTGCACTCAATACAATAAAATGATCTGTTGTGCACAGATGTTGACTTTTTCAGAAAAATATGATTAAATACGTGATTATTATTTGAAAATAACGTATTTTAAGCGGATGTAAGAAGTAGGTCGTGGGTACGTTTTTGTATGAAATGCTTAGTGCAGATGAGCATTTTAAACCATTCAATTTTAGATTACTTTAAAATGGCTTACTTAGTTCTGGTATTGTTTTTTTTTACCTCTTATCATTTCTGAGGAATCACATGTTTAACGCCAATAAAACTGTTTTGTACGAAATGCTCAAAAGTGTTACATCAAAAGCAATTCTTCTTGAATCCACCAACAAGGAGCTGAAAGCAATATGGGATGAGTGTAACAATGAGTGGGGAGCAGAACAACAGACGCTCTTTAATAAGTCAGAGAACGCACTTATTGTTGTTGATGAAAACCTGCATATAAGAAAAGCAAACCATAAAGTTCCAGATGAAATTGGATTTCAGCCATACCAGCTGATAGGAAAAATGCAATGGCTTGATATTGTTTGTGAAAATTCAAAAAAAGATATCATTAACTACCATAAAAAACTAAGTACAGATAGTTTTAGTGTTTTTTCATATGATGTTTCTATCATTGATAACCTTAAAAATCAGAGGGAACTACAGGTTAAAGCTGCTGCTCTCCCTATTAACGGCTGGCACATTATTGCTTTTGCTGATGTTGCCGATCTGAACGAAGTGGAACGGGCTATATCCTCCGGAACTATTGTCGATTGGAAACATAAAGAGGATGAGCTTGCAGATATCAAATACAGATTTAAAGAGACCGCAGACCTTCTTCCCGGTATAATCTGTGAATTCGATATGAATTTTAACCTCATCTATGTCAATCTGAAAGGCTTGGCAACTTTTGGAATGGATCAGGACGATTTCAAACGTGGCATAAACGTACTTGAAGTAATACCTCCGGATCAGCAGGCAAAGTTTGAAAAGGATATCTACAACATTTTCCATGGTGACTATGGCAATCCCGCTGTTTATCAGCTATACAAAAAAGATAAATCGGTTGTTCATGTACTGATTAACGCCGCACCAATTATCAGGAATAACAATCTCATCGGAATGAGAACGTGCATAATCGATATTTCCGATAGAGTAAATGCTGAAAAAAAATTGCAGGTAAGTGAACAACGGTTCAGGACTATTTTCACCGAATCGCCTATTGGAATCGCGCTGTTCAGTCATGAGGGAAAATGTATTGAAAAAAACAAATCTTTTTTAAAGATGTTTGACTGGATGTGTACTACAAATGCCAATGGGGATCTTTTTACCTGTATCAATCTTGATACATTGCAACATGGAAAGCTTAAAAATGGTGAGAGTATCATTCACGAAGCCAGTTACGAAACGCCGGTGAACAACAGACTTAAGAAACTTTATTATGAGTGGCATATCACAACTCTCGGACTTGATTCTGATGAAAAAACGAGCTATCTGGTTCAGGTACGGGATATAACTGAACAGAAAGAAGCCAGTGATGCAAGGTTGCAGAAGGAAAAAGAGGCAACCGAAAGGGCAGAACGTTTAATTGCCGGTTTGCGGAAAGAACTGAGAGAAAATGCTACTTTTCACAATATGGTAAGCCGAAGTCCTCAAATGAAACAGATTTTCGATATTATTCCTGAGGTTGCCGAGGCATCAGCTACTGTATTGATTTATGGAGAAAGCGGGACTGGCAAAGAGCTGATCGCCCGATCACTTCACGAATTAAGTACAAGAAACACAAAGCCATTTATAGCCATCAACTGTAGTGCACTTCCGGATAATCTTCTTGAATCTGAACTCTTCGGATATAAAGCCGGCGCATTTACTGATGCAAAAAAAGACAAGCTCGGAAAGTTTGCGCTTGCTGAGAGTGGAACGATTTTCCTTGATGAAATCGGAGATATATCAATTGCAATGCAGGTGAAGCTGTTGCGGGTTTTACAGGAACGCGTCTTTGAGCCGCTCGGGGGCACAATGACTGTCAAGGCAAATGTCAGGGTCATTGCGGCAACAAATAAGGATCTCAAAGAGATGGTAAACAAAAGTACTTTCAGAGAGGATCTGTATTACCGGCTTAATGTTGTCAATGTAAGCCTTCCAAATCTTAACGAACGTCGTTGCGATATACCAATATTGTGTGAACACTTCATTGAACGGTTTAATAGTCGATACGGGAAGGCAATCAAGGAAATAAGCAGGGATGCCATGGATATCATTCTATCGTATACATTTCCCGGAAATATCAGGGAGCTCGAGAATGTTATTGAACATGCATTTATTTTTTGTAAAGATTCTGTTATTGAGCCGCGACATCTTCCGGTTGCGTTACGGGCTCTTGATGAAGATAACGACTTAAAAGATATTTTAAATGTCAGCAACTTTGATGAGCTTGAGAAAATGTATATCAAGAGTATTATTGCAGATTGCAATGGTGACAGAAATAAAGCTGCTGAACGTTTGGGAATTCATCGGGCTACATTATTCAGGAAGCTAAAGCAGTATGGATTGCATGTTTAAGTTTTTCGCAGAGTTGGGGAGACACAAAAGAGCATCTCCTCAATTGTGTTGAATAACTTGATAAATTTATCAGTATCAATAGAATCGATCAAATCTTCAATATCGGCATTTTTTTCAATAATTGACATAGACCCTTCGGATGTTTTTATCATTTCGCAACATTGTACCAACACTGAGATCGATGACGGATAGAAAAATGAGCTTTGGCTGAATCCAAAAGCGAAGTACTTTTGTCCACTGTCGATATATTTGCGTACAAGGTCAAGCAATTCCAGAATGCTTGATTTGTTATCAAGATCATCCTTAATCCTGAACAAAATGTATGGATCAATGTGTGTAATATCGATAATCATAGCAAGCCTTATTTGTAAGTAGTTATCGTTTATGTAGATACAGGACTTTTTTTAATTATATTCTCAAGTGATGTCAATACAAGACAGTTATGTCCGCATACAAGAATAATGTCTGATTACAACATTTTTACAATGCAAATTAATATAATTGCTGTATATTAATTATAGAATACATTTATTGTTGCTGATGATCAACCTATTTGGGTTGATCATCAGCAACAATAAATATTACCCCTTGATCACATGACACAGCTCACGTATTGACAATCCAGCCATGTATCTGCAGTTGTATGTGAATTCATGTTAAATCAGCAGTGTAATCATGGACGAAAGATCTTTACATATAAGCATAGTAATTGTATAATAATTATTTCTGACTATGTAACATTTGACATTAAGGAATAGACGCTATGTTTACAATTCCGCCATCGGTGCTTCTAATTGATGACGAGCTGCCTATTTGTACGGGTGTATGTGGTTTGCTTGAAATGTCTGGTTTTAATGCCGAATTTGTATCCAGTGCCAGTGATGGCTATGAGTATCTTCGCAACAACCCGCATCCTGATATTATTCTTCTTGATGTCAATCTTGGTAAAGGTGTAAGTGGGCTTGACGCATTGCAGGATATTAAAAAGATCAATAAATACCTTCAGGTAGTCATGTTTACATCACAGGATAGTCTTGAAATCGGGCTTGAAAGCATGAAAAGGGGAGCAATTGACTTTTTATCAAAACCTTTTGATCTGAAACTATTTATTAAAATTGCCGCTGTTGCACTTGAAAGAAAAAAAATAGAACAGATTAAAGACTTGTATTTTGATATGGTTTTGCACGATCTTAAAAATCCGCTTCAGGTAATAAGTGGAGCCTGTGAAATGCTCTCCATGTCATTTGACAGCAGACTCAGTCCTATTCAGCAAAAGATGTTTGAGGTTGCGGAGGCAGGTGTAAAGCAACTGCAGATGGTGATTGGAAATGTAATTGGCATAACTAATTTTGAGAAAAAATCACTTAAAGCCCGTCACGAAAAATTCAGCGTGTATGATTTACTAAGTAAGAATCTGGCACTTTTTGATAATCTGGAAATATCATACAACAGTGATGATTCAATCTGCACTGACAAGGATCTTTTTTTAAGAGTTGTCACAAATCTTGTTAGCAATGCATGCCGTTTCGCAAATCCCGGTACAAATGTACTCCTGAAACTTGAATCCGATATTAACGCAGATATTCGCGTAAATGTCGAAAATACAGGTTCTTATATTCCTCCAGAAATGCGCTCGACTGTATTTGATAAGTTTTTAAGTGTTCATTCAACATGCAGTAGTGTTAAAGGCCAGAATTTCGGTTTGGGTTTGACATTCAGTAAATTCGCCGTTGATGCACTTGGAGGGAAAATCTGGATCGAAGGTGATGAAGAAAAACCATCAACAACGTTTATTTTTACAGTCAACGATTCAAGGTGCGAACCGGATAAAACTTTTACACACGACATGGCAGTATTTGCGAACTGATAGGATAAGAAGTCAGGAGTCAGAAGCCAGTATCCAGTAGCAAAGAGAACTATCTTACTACGGCATTCTGGTTTTCGGATTAACTTATTTCATTCCTTTATTCCTACTCAAAAAAAAATCCCACAAATCTATCAAGTTTGTTTTCACAAATACCGATACATATAGAAGAAAACCATGTATAGGTTTATTTAAGGAGTGAAAAATGGGTATTTCAATTAACGGCCCATCAGGTATAGACACCAAGACTATCATTGATACTCTTGTTGGTATTGAGCAAAACAAAGTAAAAAAAGTTCAAAAAGCGAGAGCTTTGGATCAACTGAAGATAGATGCTTATTCGAAGGTAAGGTCATTCCTTACCGATATTAAAACTAAGGCAGCCGCGCTCTCCAAAGCAAGCTCTTTTGACCTGTTCCAATCGAAATCATCCAACGAAAAGGCCGTAACCGCTACCGGTGGAAGCGGTACAGTCGATGGTACATATGATGTTAAAGTGTTTCAACTTGCATCAAATGAGAAAATGATCTCCAAAGATGGTTTGATCACAAGTCAGACTGCAGCACTTTCAAGCCTTGTAACTTCTGGAATGATTAATGTCGATGGTGTTGATATTACCATCGATGATAATGATACAATCCAGGATCTTCGTATGAAGATTAATTCAGCCACAAAACCTAATGGTGACAAATTAGGCGTATCTGCATCAGTTGTAAAAATGTCAGATACCAATTATCGTCTCGTGCTTTCATCAAAAAACACCGGAAGCGAAGGTGTTGCATATCGTGATGTGAGTGGAACTGTACTGCAAGGGCTTGGCATAGTTGATGCAGATGGTTCGAAAGGAAATGTAAATCAAACCATTCGGGTAAATTCAGGATTACAGGGAATGATGGGTTCTGAAGGCAATACGATTCAGTTTACAGGAACTGACCACAATGGAAACAGTATTTCTTTTCAATATATTACAAATTCGACTGATGATGCAGCACAGGCTGAAAAGTTTCTTGAGCGGGTTGAAAAAGCCTTTAACGGTACCGTGGATGCATCATTTGAAGAGGGAACTGGCAACCTGATTATTAACGATAAAGTAACTGGATCATCAAAACTTGCCATTTCTTCACTTACTGTAAATGGTTCTGAAATTGCAAGTCCGACAGAAAATCTGGCAATCGGTACTGAGGGAACCGGGGTATTAACTGCAGGCCGGGATTCTTTTTTCAGCCTTGAAGATATTTACATGAGCAACGCAACCAATTCTGTCTCAGGTGCATTTACTGGTGTAACGTTTGATTTTCATAGTACATCAGTGAATGAAAGTGTAAATGTCACGCTTACCCGTGATGCTGACGGTATACAGAAAAAGTTTCAGGAATTGATAGATTCGTATAATTCATTAGTAGGCTATGCAAAAAGCGCAACTATGTATGCTGACCCTACTGATGAAGATAGTGTACGAGGTGAATTAGCGGGTGATTCAACACTTATGAGTATGGTTACACAAATACGAACCGCTTTGAAGCAGGAATTTGGATTATTTGGTTCCAGTGGAAAATACACAAATCTTACAATGTTCGGATTGAAAACGGATGTCACAAGTGGTAAGCTCAGTGTTGATGGAACTGCGTTCAAGAAAGGTCTGGAATCACATTTTGACGATCTTGTGAATATTTTTTCGACATTGGGTGTATCTGAGAATACATCAATTACACTTGGTAGAAATACAGTAGATACACGTTCCGGAAAATATGTCATTGAAGAGGTTGATGCTCAGCATCTCAGAATTCAGCTTCAGGGGAGTACTGATTGGTATACATCCGATACCCGTATAGGTGATATTGTGAGCTTCTCGGACGGTCCGGTGAAAGGTCTTACACTTACTGCTCCTGCAGGGTCAATTACAGCAGGTGGAAACACCTTTACTTTTTCCAAAGGAATCAGTACTATTCTGGATGAGAGTATTAATAAACTGATAAATACAAAAGATGGGCTTATCACGTTACGTCAGGAATCATGGAAAAAGTCCATGGGTCAGAAGGATGACCGGATTGATCGTCTTGAGGATCAGATAGAACGATACAGGGTACGGTTGACCAGTCAGTATGCAGCAATGGAAAGAGCTATGAGTGATCTAACAACACAAGCAGGAAATGTGCTTACCGCATTCCAGAACATGCAATCATCATAAGAGTTAGCGGGGAGGAAATCTGATGAAACAGGGTTATGATGCGTACAAGAGTGCCAATGTTGATACTGCAGATCAGGGAAAACTGATACTTATCTGCTATGATGTGGCAATTAAACATTGTAAACTTGCACTTGAAAAATTTGATGACCGGACGTTGCTCGAAGAGCGGACAAAACACCTGTTCAAGGTACAGGATGCAATTACAGAGCTACTGAGTGCACTAAAAATGGATGTCGGTGAGATTGCTGTAAATCTCTACAAATTGTATGACTATATGCTCAGGTCGATTGTCGAGGCAAGTATCAAACATAAAAAAGAAAAGATTACCGAAATACTTGGTTATCTTGAGGATCTTAGAAGTGCCTGGGCTGAAGCAGTGATTAAGGTAAAGCAGGATTCATCAATAAATTCTGCAACATCAGAACATGTAACCGTTTCGGGATAAGAATATGAATGAATCAATATCCGTTCTTTATAAAAAATTGTATGCTATCACAAAAGAACTTCTTGATAACTACTCTGACGAATATGCAATTGAGACAATAAATCGTCGGGGGGAATTATTAAAAAAGATCAGCAGTATTCAGGCTGATACGAAGCAGATTGATCCTGAAACAGGTGCTGTAATGGCAAAAATTATCGAGCTCGACAAAGCGTTAACAGGAAAAATGAATGGGCGAATGAATGCTATTAAATCTGAAATCACTGGTTTATATTCAAAATCCCGTGCTGCAGTCGCTTATTCAGCATATAAGAAATAAGAAAAACGGTAATTGATATAAGGTAGATGCTACAGGGACAAGTAAGCCTTGTCCCTGACAAAAAATGATTTACGCCAATGTTGCAATATGAGTAACAAGATTGTCCAGTTTGATAACCTGTTCATCGCCCTTAACCATATTTTTTACCCGTACATCACCGTTTTTGCCCTCATCGCCACCAAGGAAAATGGTATACTCCGCACGTGCCGCATTCGCATTTTTCAGCTGCTTGCCAATAGTGCAATCTTTTAGTGAAAATTCGCAGGATTGTCCATTATTGCGAATCTGCTGTGCCATTGCAATCACCGCATTTCGTTGAATATCATCGAAATAAACTATAAAAAAGCGACTTCTTGGCGGGATAGCCGGTGTTTTACCCTTTTCTTTGAGCAGATCACCCAACACAACATCACCAGCAGCAAAACCAACGGCTGGTGTAGGAATTCCTCCGTATAATTCAACTAATTTATCATAACGTCCACCGCCGGCAATTGCACGCATACTTTTCTTAATATCAAAAACTTCAAACACGATGCCTGTGTAATACGCCAGGCCACGAACAATATTTATGTCAAACACTACAAAATCTTTGTACCCGTAAGCATCAAGTAGTTGAAACAATTGAAGAAGCGTTTCAAAAGATGGCGTTTTTCCGACAATTGCAGTTATCTGATCAAGTGACTGAGCGTTGAACACCGCTGAAATTTTCTCTCTCACTCCGGAATCCTGCACAATTGAATTCATATCTTCGTTAAACACATCTGCAGTAATTTTGTTTTTTCTGTCCAGCAATGCATATATTGCCCCGAACTGTTCCTTTGCCAATCCACATTGTGAAAAAAGTTCTTCCAGTAATGTTCTACTTGAGACTCTTACTTTAAAATCATTAGAATCAAAGCCTAAGTCAATCATCATTCCGATAACTGCAGCAATAAGTTCTGCATCGGCATCAACAGTCTCGATTCCAAGAATATCCATATTTAACTGATAGAACTCACGCAACCGTCCTTTTTGTGCACGCTCATATCGGAACAACCGCGGGATTGAGTACCATCGTAATGGTCGTTTGAGGGCATTTCCTTTTGCAGCAACCATTCTGGCAAGCGTTGGTGTAAGTTCAGGACGAAGTGCAATTTTTCGCTGCCCCTTATCTTCAAAGGCGTAGAGTTGATGTTCTATTTCGTCTCCGGATTTTTGTGTATAAACTTCAAGATGTTCAAACATCGGACCATCATATGATTCAAATCCATAACGTTCGCATGTTTTCTGCCACTTTGAAAAAACAAATTGTTGGAATGCCATGTCTTCAGGATAGAAATCTCTTGTTCCTTTTGGACCTGCTGGTACTGCCATTGCTGACTCCCTGAAATAATTGGAAGAGTGTGACTGCTTATAACAATCACAAAAATGAATAATTAGAAAATAATCTTTTTACAGGTTTGATACTTATTGAAAATTGAATTTGAACAGGTTAAATAATTGTATATTTATAATTTTCCAGCAAACAGACACTATTGTCCGTTGCAATTAAATGATTATAAGTCTCAACAGATTGTAAATAATATGATTAGTGATACTGCTTATACAAATATTCTCACATGGTTTAATACTTACACAAGATCGTTTATAGATTCGGATCCGATTGAAAAACGTGCAGCAACGCTTAAATTTGATCACACACTTCTTGTCGTTAAAAATAATACGCTCCTATGCGATTCCATACCGATTGATAGTGAGATACGACACCTGAGTGATATTGTTGCGCTGCTTCATGATATAGGACGTTTTGAACAATTCAAAAAGTTTAAAACATTTGCTGACCGCCATTCAGTCAATCATGCGGCATTAGGTATTCAAATCATTAAGCAGTATAACGTATTGGAAGAACTGGATAGCATGTATCAGGATCTTATACAAAACGCTATTATGTTCCATAATGTTCCATCAATCCCTCCGGAGATAAGCGGAGTGCAAAAACTGTTGTGTCAATTAATCCGTGATGCAGACAAGCTTGATATTTACAGGATTGCATCAGAACACTACAATAGTCCTGATTCCAGGGATAGTCAAATTATCGGTATTGGAGTTACAGAGGATAATACTGTCTCTGACGGGATCGTTGCCGCTATCTGTGCAAAAAAGAGCGTTGATTACTCGCAAATGAAATCAATAAATGACTTTAAACTGGTTCAGCTTGGGTGGGTTTTTGATTTAAATTTTCCAATGAGTGTACATTTGATTACCACGCGAAATCATTTTTACGATATTTTAAACTCTCTTCCCAGGAATAAATCTACCAATACTGTAGTTGACGTGATTGAAAAGCATATAAAACATATTTTAAATGGCTTTAATTCATAACATTTGACTCATTTAACGTAAGCTTTCCATTCCCGCTCTAATTCTGTTATGGTTGAATTGGTAATTGCTGATAAAACCGATTCAAATGATTGACCAGACTCTATTTTTTGAAGAAAATCGCGAACCATATGCATACCCCACCGTTGTATCATATAACTGACAACTCCGTACGACTGGCTGTATGCCAGTGGAGCGTGGTTGTTGCTTTTCCATACCTGAGAATGTGAAAGCATTTGAAATGAAAAAACAGAATTACTTTTCAATGCAGATCTGACCAGTTGAATATTATCGTTATGAGAGCCTTTTTCAGAATAAACAGCAAGCCCCTCATGAAGC
The DNA here is from genome assembly GCA_964390065.1 of uncultured Fibrobacter sp. GTDB lineage: Bacteria > Fibrobacterota > Chitinivibrionia > Chitinivibrionales > Chitinispirillaceae > JAAZBG01. The sequence goes on from CAYMGX010000075.1 coordinate 16,977, forward strand.
CAGATCGGACAATTGTTTCCTGCCAAATCATGAATTATTGCGTGTGTATATTCATGACGAATTGTCTTTAATAAATCGGTGAGAGAGTATTTTTTAAAATTCAATGGCAGTCGTATTTTCCCATCATACAGGCCGGCAATCTGAGACCGGGCGTTAAGTGTTGACCGGAATTCTGATTCATGATATAAAATTACAATAACAGGGTGGGGGGGATAGTATCCAAATTCCTGTCCTAACTCCCGATAACATTCCATCAGATATTGTTTGATTTCGAAAATCTCATTTCCTATTGCACCCCGATCGTAATGAATGTCGAAAATTTCACCGCTTTGCATTGAACTGAGTTTAGATTCTGTTGAGCTTTGTTTTGTTAACAGCGCAAGAAGTTTGGAAATTTCTTCATTTGAAGGGTCAATTTGTCGGGCATTTTTCCAATAACTTTCTGCACCTGAAAGATTTTGTTTGTAATATGCAATCAGACCTCGTAAGATCAGCACGGGGACTTGGGAGTGTACCATTTTTTCAGATTTATTTAGCAGTTCTTCAGTGGTCTGATAATTTTTCTGCTGATAATACGAAACCGCAATGGTGTAATAAATTTGTGCAAGATTGATCCTTGCAGTCTCAGATAAACCACTCATTCCAGAAGCCTTATCGGCATACCTGGTTGCAGGATCCAACTGTTTTTCTCCAAGTAATTCGGATGCGTATTTCAGATATGAATTTGTAAGATTACTTTTAATATTCAGGTCGGTTTTATTCTGAGTGTACGCGTGCTCAAGGTATGTGATACCTGTAACATAATCGCCATTATTGATCGCATCGATACCTTTTGAGTTCAAATCACTATGTTGGGCAAAAATTAGAACGCAACCTGTGATAATTGCAACAATTATTCTGGTAATCATTCATTTATTATAGCATATCAAATACGATATGTACAAGTGCAGAAATCAACAGGGGTGAATCCACAATTGTGAATTCACCCCTGTTGAAAGGAGATACGAGAGAAAAAAATTACTTTTTGAAGCCTATGTTTAACGGAACCTTTGTGTTGTATTGAGAGTTCATACTATATGCAAAGTAGAACACAACTCTGTAAATACCAGGAGAAACAGCCATTCCTTTAGAGTTTGAACCGTTCCAGTAAATGTCCATTTGAAGGTCAGTTCTGTCAACATTTTTCGAACGCATTGATTCCGGAACGATATTTTCTTCTTCAGATACAAAGACGTTGTTTCCAACATGGTCGTAAACCTTAAAGACACAGCTGAGTTTTTCGCCTTTCGACACTTCAGGGTATGGAATGTTAATCCGGAATGCAATTCCCATATTTTTCTTGGCATATTCCATAGCTTCAGGATCATGAACAAGTCTCATCTCTCCTGCTTTTATATGAGCATAAGAAACAGTTGCAGGAATAGGAACCGGTATAACCGAGATGACATCATTGACAACAGAGACTGGCACCTTGATGTTGTTTAGGTCTGGGTAATTTCCAGCCAGGTCAGTAATAGACTTGTTTTCTGCTCTGATATTAATCAGATTGTCTGTCCCTAAAAGTCTTCCATTTGTCATTCTGATCTCGACAACCGAAAAATCTGCCGACATATACTCCGGGATACTATCAAGCAGTTTGACAAGCGTAGTATCTGATGAGTTTGGATTCTTGTACCAGGTACTAAAAGAAACACTTGGAGTATCAAGGACATTGAGTTTCTGCCCATCAGCTTTCCGGACAGATTCACTCAGCTTGATAGTCAGAATGTCGTTTGCATGATTCATATGGTCTTTTATAAGCACCTGAGCAAAGATAACAACCGGTGCGACACCATCAGAAGTTTGTTTATTAACAACATCTTTAAACCCTGCTTTTGAACCTGCAGAAGTCGTTAAGATAGGACGTAAATCTGTTTTGGGTGTTCCGGTAACTTCTTCTTCAATTATAAGCTTGTACTTTGTCCCTGACGCATCAGTCTTAACAATGTCAATGACTTTGAACGTCGTGGAAGA
>CAYMGX010000076.1:0-18736 GCA_964390065.1 uncultured Fibrobacter sp.
GGAGAGAGGCGACGGAGTAATCAGTGGTGCTTGAGTTATTTGTTTCAAAAATGATGTTTACACCAACCAAGTGCATACCTAAATTTTATTTTCTATCCGATTCCACGTGCAATGCTATATACACATGCGCCAGCAAAAAATGATATCATCTTATACTTCTTTAATCTGCGACAATCTCACAAATACCCCTTTTAACTCCTCAACAAGCAGCCGCTCGACTACTCCAGGTTTTCTTCCTGTCAAACGCAAGAGCGAAATCCTGCTGCGTACACTGTTGTTACCAACATTGACAGATACAAGTTCATTCGTTTTTAAATACGATTGCACCAGATAGAGCGGAACTATACCAAATCCCATACCGCACCTGACAGCATTGATTACCGCATGTACGCTCTCAACAGTTAGCACGATGTCAAGTTCACAGACATCCTCACCAAAATGATATATAAACCAGTCGTGAAGCTCCGGAGCCGGTTGCTTATATGCAATATACTGACATCGCTGCATCGCCTGCAATTGCGGTCCTTCAGACAAATTGGTGTGGACATACTCCGAAGAACCTATAAGCACCAGTGGCTCATCAACAAGTGGTTCCTGAATCATATTCCAGGATTCCTCCTCCTTATTGCCAAAAATATCCACCAGTGCAATATCCAGTTCACTGCTACGGTACGCATTAACAATCGACCTCTGATCCGCCAACATCAATGCTACTTTCACAAGCGGATACTTTTTCCGAAACTCCGATAGTATCCCCGGCAAATACTCCGCACCAAACACCGGTGGTGCCCCAACCCGCACAATTCCCTGTGGATGCTCTTCTGCTGAATGAATCGATTGAATCGCAGTATCTATTGATGAAAAAAATGGCAGAATTGATTGATACAATTGCTCCCCAGCAGGTGTCGGTACCAGACGCTTCGGAAAACGATGAAACAGCGAAATATTTAGCTCCTGTTCCAGTTTCTGCAAATTCTGACTAACAGCCGATTGTGTAACAAATAGCTTCTGAGCCGCTTTTGCAACACTTGCATTACGAAATACCTGATAAAAAAGATGCAGTCGGTTAAAGTCAGGATACATTAGTCCTCCTTATGTATAACTTAATATAATTTAATTTTACTAACCTTTTCAATGTCTGTATATTTAGAATGAGGCTTGTATAAAGGGATCATAAACCAAATCAATATTCAATCCAATTCAAAAGGAGCACCTTTATGGCTAACGATTTTCTGGTTAAAGACATTTCACTTGCTGAGTGGGGACGAAAAGAGATCACTATTGCGGAAAAAGAGATGGTCGGTCTTATGGCTATACGTGAAAAATTCCATGGTGAGCAGCCACTTAAAGGGGCACGAATCATGGGATCACTGCATATGACAATTCAAACAGCAGTGCTTATCGAGACACTTAAAGATCTTGGTGCAGATGTTCGCTGGTGCTCGTGTAACATTTTCTCAACGCAGGATCATGCTGCTGCTGCGATTGCCAAAGCTGGTATTCCCGTTTTTGCATATAAAGGTGAGACGCTTCAGGAATATTGGGATTTTACACTGAAAGCGCTGATATGGCCGGATGGCAAAGGTCCTACACTTATTGTCGATGATGGCGGTGATGCAACACTGCTTATTCATGAAGGTGTCAAATGTGAAAAGGACAGCTCACTGGCAAACAGAAAAACCGGCAATACCGAATTTGATATCCTGCTTGCAACAGTTGTCAAGGGAGTGAACATCAACAAAAACCTTTTCAGCCAGATGGCATCACAAATCAAGGGCGTTTCCGAAGAGACCACTACAGGTGTAAAACGTCTTTACAAAATGTTTGACAATAAAGAGCTGCTATTTCCTGCAATTAACGTTAATGATTCTGTCACGAAGTCAAAATTTGACAATATCTATGGATGCCGTGAATCGCTGGTTGATGGAATCCGTCGCGCCACAGATGTCATGCTTGCCGGTAAAAAGGCGGTTGTCTGCGGCTATGGTGATGTTGGAAAAGGATCGGCACAATCGCTCGCGGGAGTTCGCTGTCAGGTTGCAGTAACAGAAATAGATCCAATCTGTGCGCTTCAGGCATGTATGGACGGTTTCGAGGTTAAACGTGTTGAAGACACACTGGGCTGGGCAGATGTTTACGTAACGACAACCGGCAACAAAGACATTATCCGTGTTGAACATATGCTGAACATGAAAGATCAGGCGATTGTTTGCAATATTGGGCATTTCGACAATGAGATACAGGTCGAAGCGCTTGAAGAAGCTCCTGGTGTACGCAAAGAGAATGTTAAGCCGCAGGTTGATCAGTACTTTTTACCAAATGGCAACTCCATCTTTATTCTGGCAGAAGGCCGTCTTGTAAACCTTGGCTGTGCAATGGGACATCCATCATTTGTGATGTCGAACTCTTTCAGCAATCAAACACTGGCGCAGATTGAATTGTGGACAAAACAACATGAGATCGGCGTCTATCGCCTGCCTAAAAAACTTGACGAAGATGTAGCCCGACTCCACCTTGAGAAAATCGGCGCTCGTCTAACTGTTCTTACGGATGAACAGGCTGATTATATCAGCGTTCCGGTTGAGGGTCCATATAAGGCTGAGCACTATCGTTATTAATCTTATTTGAAATGAACCGGCAGCAAAAACTGCCGGTTTTTTCTTTAATAAACAAACGTATCCGTTTTTGTCTTGATTGTCACTTTATTCTCAGCAGTACCACTTGATTCAACGTATCCGACGATCTTACTGTCAATGCCGTAGTTTTTCGAAATTGCAATTATTTCCTGAGCGACCGATTTGTCACAATAGAGTTCCATGCGATGCCCCATGTTGAAAATCTGATACATCTCTTTCCACGCGACATTACCGCTTTCCTGAATTGCAGCAAAAAGCGGAGGAGTATCAAACAGTGAATCCTTTACAAAATGAAGTCCTTTGCCAAAAGACCTGCATTTTACCTGACCACCGCCGGAACAGTGCACGATACCCCGTATTGACAATCTGAAATTATCAAGTACATCCCTGATCACCGGAGCATAGGTGCGTGTAGGCGACAGCAGCGCCTCCCCAACTGTCAACGAACTTCCGGGAATGAGTTCTTCATAGCGGTATTTTCCGCTGTAGACATTGCTTTTCTCGATTGTATTGGAGTATGTCTCCGGATATTTATCAGCATAATACTTTGACAGCAGCATATGACGTGCCGCAGTAAGACCATTTGAACCAATTCCGGAGTTCTCTGCCTTTTCGTAAACAGCCTTACCGGTTGAAGACAACCCGACAATAACATCACCGCTTTTGATAGTTGAACAATCGATAACATTCGATTTGCGCATACGAACAAACACTGTCGAGTCAACAATGATTGTCGCCACCAGATCACCGACATCAGCAGTCTCTCCACCTGTCAAAACGATATTAACACCATAACGGGTCATTGTGTCAGCAAAATTCTGGTAACCATCAATAACCTCTTTAAGCACTTTTCCATCAACCCGGTGTGCATTACGACCAATCGTGTTTGATACAACAAATCCATCAGTCGCCCCTACGCAAATACAATCGTCAATGTTCATGACAATTGAATCCTGAGAGATACCCTGAAAACAGCCGGCATCACTCTTTTCCTTGTATCTGATATAGGCAAGAGTAGACTTTGTCCCCGCACCATCAGCGTGCATGATCGTACAATACTCTTTATCACCAATACAATCATCGATGATCTTGCAAAAGGCACCCGGGAAAAGCCCCTTTGACTGCCCTGCGATTGCTTTGTGAACATCCTCTTTTGTTGGTGATACACCACGCTTTAAATATGATTCTGCTGACATCAGCACCCCTTGGACTCAATAATGAAAAACTACACCCGCAGTTCGCGATTGCATGCAATAAGCCTTGTAATATACAAAAAAGTCATGCTTTGGTGAGAGAAATTTGATAGAAGAGAGTGACGAGTGACAGGTGACGAGACGTGCGGCAACACACGTCTCGTCGTTATAAATCAGGCGATTTTTTTATCTTTTTTAAGCGAATACACCGGCTGTGCCTGCTTAAGAATTACCTCACGGGATACCATTATTTCTTTTATATCATCCCTTGATGGTGTCTCATACATTACCGGGACAAGCGCACCTTCAAGTACACTGCGCAATCCGCGGGCACCGGTTTTTTTATGATGTGCAATCTTTACGACCTCCCGTAATGCATCACGGGTAAAAGTCAGTCTGATTCCATCCATCGAAAACAGTTTCTGATATTGACGTGTCAGTGAATTCTTCGGTTCTGTCAAAATCTGCATCAGTGCGTCCTCATCAAGCTCATCAAGACCGAGTACCATTGGCAGACGACCGACAATTTCCGGAATCAATCCATACTTGACAAGATCATCCGGCTCGACTTTTCGTAAAACATCACCGACCTTATGTTTCGACTTCCGTTTTACATCTGCATTAAAACCCATTCTGCTTTCGCCGATACGGGCTTCAATAATTTTGTCCAGACCTTCAAATGCACCACCGCAAATAAAGAGAATATCGCGGGTATTAACCTGAATAAGATTCTGCTCAGGATGCTTACGTCCACCCTTTGGCGGAATACTTGAGACGGTTCCTTCAAGGATCTTGAGCATCGCCTGCTGAACACCCTCACCGGATACATCGCGGGTAATTGACGGATTCGCAGACTTACGGGATATTTTATCAAACTCATCGACATAGATAATGCCCCGTTCAGCTTTTGCAACATCATAATTTGCTGCCTGCAACAGACGCACAAGCATATTCTCGACATCCTCGCCAACATAACCAGCTTCTGTGAAAATGGTTGCATCAACGATTGTAAAAGGAACCTTAAGCAGCCGGGCAAGAGTCTGAGCAATAAGAGTCTTTCCCGTACCGGTAGGTCCAACCATGAGAATGTTCGACTTGTCAATTTCAACACCGTCTTCATTCTGAACAGACCCACGGGAGAGGATACGTTTAAAATGGTTATATGCTGCAACGCAAACTCCCATTTTTACCTCATTCTGACCAATAATATATTGATCAAGAAATTCGCGCATCTCGCGGGGAGTTGGGAGATTCTCCAGATTAAGGTCTGTTGGTGCAGTGCTGGTTTGCTCCCGGAGTATTTCGTTGCACATATCAACACATTCGTTACAGATATGCACCGATGGTCCGGTGATCAGCTTACTGACATCATCAGGACCCTTACCACAAAAAGAGCACTTGATTCCCGCATAACGGGTTTTAGTTGACATACTACTATTATTCCCTCGCAATCAGGATTTCATCGATCAGACCATAGTTTTTTGCTTCTTCAGCAGACATATAGAAATTTCTGTCGGTATCGCGGCCTATTACATCTGACGACTGACCACTATGTTTCTGAATTATCTCATTAAGTGTTGCTTTAATTCGTATAATCTCTTTTGCGTGGATCGCAACATCTGACGCCTGACCACCGGCGCCACCAAGCGGCTGATGCAGCATTACGCGGGCATGAGGAAGACAGTAGCGTTTTCCTTTTGTCCCTGCAGCAAGCAGTATCGCGCCCATACTTGCAGCCTGACCAATGCAAATTGTGGAAACATCAGGCTTAATATATTGAATAGTATCATAAATAGCGAGTCCGGCAGATACAACACCACCAGGCGAATTTACGTACAATGTGATATCTTTTTCAGGATCTTCATATTCAAGAAAAATAAGCTGAGCCATTACAAGATCAGCAATTGTGTCATCGATCTCTGAACCCAGAAATATGATTCTTTCTTTTAAAAGTCGTGAATAAATATCATACGACCGTTCACCACGACCAGTCTGCTCTATCACCATAGGAATAAGTGGCATACTATTATGTTCCTTTCAACTTTAGCTGTTACTCATACAAGTATACTATACTGAAGCCATTTCAGGAAAGTAATTTGTGAGTACATTTCTATCCGCAATTACCAGTTTATAGCAAAAAGGTCCCCAGCGCTCACCGGAGACCTATTTTGTAATTCATTGTATAAGCATCAAGTTACGCTTGTGGAGTATATTCTCCGATAAGAAAATCAAGCGTTTTTTGTTCTTTGATGTCATCACGTATCCGGTTGGTAGTGCCATTCTGACGAAGTGATTGCTTCAGTGTCTCAAATGGCTGGTTGTACATATCTGCAAGACGTTGTACTTCCTTATCGACCTCTTCCTGGGTTGCTTTGATATTTTCTTTAGTCGCGATAAAGTCGATAATACGCTGACGTTTGATACTCTTAATTGCTGTTTCCTGATAGTGAACTGCAACTTCCTCACGTGAAGGAACCGGTTGACCGGGACGATTATACCGTGTTGATTCATGGTACATATAGTCAATAAACTGCTCAACACGTGCCGGAGGAACATCGAACGGATTATCAGCAGCAATTTTCTCAATCGCCTCATTGTATGCTTCATTTTTAGCACGGGTAGTCTCTTCACGCTCAATATTCTCTTTGACATTTGCACGAAATGCATCAAGGTCGGCGAAATTCCCGACTTTCTTCATAAACTCATCATTTACCTCAGGAAGCTTTTTTTCCTGAACAGCAGTAATTTTTACTGTAAACTGAGCTGATTTTCCAGCGATATCTGCTTCAGAGTAATCTTTCGGAAAATTGATATCAATCTCGACAGTTTCGCCTGCGAGACGACCTGTCAACCCTTTATCGAAATCCTTGATTTTACTATCTCCACCAATTTCTACAGGATAATTGGGGTTCTGAATATCGGTACGCTCAGTGCCATCAATAACGACTTTTACATACTCAAACTTTACGTAATCACCTTTTTTTGATTCACGTTCAACCGTAGTGAATTCAGCAAAACGTTCCTGCAATCCCTTGATCGCATCTTCAACGTCACTATCTTTAATATTCTTTAGTGATGCCTTTACCTTAAGCTTTTCGTAGCCTTTAATATCAACTGGAGGATCGACCTCGGTTTCGATAACAAATGAAACCGGCTCATCTTCCTTGTCAGCCTTCACTTCTTTTACTTTTGCAGGTGCAACCGGCGTAACCTGATTCTGTTCACAAGCATCTTTGAACGATTTCTGGACAAGTTCATCGATAGCCTCGCTACGAATTGATGCACCAAAACGCTGTTTGATCAATGCTACCGGAATTTTTCCAGGACGGAAACCGGGCATTTTAATCTCTTTTTTGTATTTTGTCAGCTTTTCTTCAAAAGCTACGATTACTTCCTCGACAGGAATTTCAACTTCGATGATACGTTTCCAGGATTCTGGAGCAGAAACTGTTGCTTTCAAGGGAAAAACCCTCCCGAATCAAAATGTTAATAACAACTTACTTTTAATCACGTTTTGAGGTAATGATGACTGTGAAGTATCATTCAGATGTGCTGCAGGTACAAATCACTGTTCACCAGTTACGAAAAAAATGCGAGAGGGGGGAATCGAACCCCCACATGTCACCATACTAGATCCTAAGTCTAGCGCGTCTGCCAGTTCCGCCACCCTCGCAAATATTTTAATGAGCCACAAAAAATACCTTATTGCACAACAAAAACCAAGAAAAGTCTTTCAGGTGTGGATATTTTTTGACGCTATACTAATTTTTAAATTCTGCGAACCAGCAGATACAACTCCATAGCACATTAAATATCAACAGGTTACGAAGGTTAACACTTCTTGTCTGGTTTACAATCAGTGCTATACATCGAATCCTATGATTTAATTCGAATCATAATATGCCACTTTTGTGATTTATTTCCGATCACAATGTAGAGATTCAAAGCACTAAAAAGTAAAAATCTGATGGTTTCGCACCAATCAAATCGTGGTGTTTTTAAGCAGAAATAATTTTCAAAAATTACTGAAAATGGCAACGATTCAACCACCCCGTAGTGTCGGGGTGATTAACGGTACTTTTACAAACTATTGTTTCGACAAATCCGGTTTAACCTGAACTTCAGTTTCGCTGTATTCATTTGAATCGCAGAATTCGTCGAAATACTTACACCCGACGCAGGCTTCATTGACATATTGAAAGGAGATTCCCTCAACCATGCCCTCTACGATCCAGCATGGATCTTTCGTATTTGAAACTTTCTTGTAACATTCATCGCAGCGAGTTGCGTTTGCGGGATTTTGTCCCTTCCAGTATACCCAGCATGGAACACGTGTTTTTATAACCCGGGGAGGCTTAGGTGCCGGCCTGTTTGCAGCTTCAATGGCCTCCTGTTCCTTTCGTGCCAAATTCTGAAGATACTTGACTGCATCCTCGGGATTTTCATAAATACGAAGCAGCTTTTCGAGCTTTGTTGACAATAAAATAGTGCGTACAGTATCTTTTACTCCAACAATAAGCAGCACCCCTTTATGAGCCTCACACTCCTTGTGCATCTTGATCAGTTGTCCAAGCCCGCAGGAATAGATGTTAGTCACATTTGAAACATCCATCAGGACTTTGAATTTTTTATTGGTCTTTAAACTTGTCCAGACCTGATCCAGGGCACGGGTTTTATCGTTATTAATCGATCCCTCACACGTAACAATGGCGACATCACTGTTTAAGCTCGATGATATCCCGGTATTTTGATGCATTTTCTGGTAATAGGGGCATTTGCGGCATTTTTGAAACTGTTGCCTGTTTTCTTCCTGATAAACGCCCTTGATCACCCAGCACTTGATACTCTCCATCTCGTCAGGAAGGTCTTTGTATGTTTTCCAGATAATACAATTCTGACGTTCCTGCTCGCTGCATTTCGTTATTTCAAAGCACTTCACGGTGTATACCTTTCAAGCATTGTTTGATTGGAGTGGGAGAAGAAAGGTTAAGGTTGAGGTTAAGGTTAAGAAAATGGATGAGAAGGAAAAACACATTCCTTAATTATTCTTTAATCCTGATCTTTACCTCTACCTTAATCTTAATCTTAATCTTAATCTTAGCCTTAATCTTAGCCTTAGCCTTAGCCTTGACCTCTCACCCTCTACCTTCCCACTAAGTATATAAACAAACCACTATTACTGCAAGTTTAACATATCCTGAACATTCCTGATCAATCTCTTGCAATTGACATAACTGTAACAGATTCACAACCGGCAGCGATGATCACATTAGCACATTCTGTGATAGTTGCACCAGTTGTAATTACATCGTCGACAAGCAGTACCCGTTTACCGGCAAGCCGGGATTCAGCCTTTTTCCGAAGTGCGAATGCGTTCCTTATATTACTGCCCCGTTCGCTTTTGTCGAGCTTTGTCTGTGTACCGGTACTTCTCACCCTGTAAACTACATCCCCTGCAACCGGGATTTTTGTGATTGAAGAGATCCCTTTTGCAAACCATTCCGCCTGATTATAGCCACGTTTCCGGAGCCGGGTCCAGTGCAGGGGAACCGGTATAATAATATCAACATTGCTATTTAAAGATAATAGTCCGGGGTGATACCCGGCAAGATCGGCTGCCAATGTTCTCTTACCATTATACTTGATATTACGGATCAGTGATTGGGTATGTTCATTGTAGTCGAAAATCGAAATGATTGATGTGAAAGGAAAATCCCACGCTACGGAACAAGTACAGCTCCGAATGTTCTGATTCAGGCCGCACCAGCTGCAGGCATCCCTGTTGTAACTGTTTTCTTTAAGTTTTGAGACACAGGCATCACAGAACCATTTTTCATCCGGATGCCGAATCGTGTCACAGATGATACATAATTCAGGAAAAAAGTATGTGTATATTCCCGAAAAAAGACCGGTTTTAGCTTTTTGAAGCAACTCCGGTAGTTGCATTTTTCTCATTTCCTGAAGTTTCATCTTTAAAGAGATAGTTTTTAAGAATTAGTCCAGAAAAAACAATGAATAATACAATACAAACAACCTGATTATGACTTAGAGGACCGACCTTTTCCGATGCACTGTAAAAACGGCTGAAATCAACCATAAACCTCAGGATTGCATACATGATACCAACCACATAAAACTGCAATCCGGTAAATGGTTTAAACCGTCCAATGAGTAACACCGTAAGTCCAATCACCAGCCCCCCCGCAGACTCAAACAATTGCGACATGTAGAGTGCATCAGCGTGAATATGAGCCTGATAAGCTCCAGCCGGGCTTGAAAGTGGAAAACTGGCTGAAAAAGAACCATGTCCTGCTCCACCATAACAGCAGCCGTTCAGAAAACAGCCGATTCTTGTTAGCATAATTCCAAATCCCACACTTGGAGCCATTGCGTCCGCATAAGGAAGAAAAGGAATTTTTTTTATTTTAAAAAAGATGACACCGGCAACAACGGCTCCAATAAAACCGCCATACATTACGAGACCGCCAATACCGACGGTTCCACCCTGAAACGGATTGACAATTGACAACAAGTTATCTTTGAATTCATCAAAGTGAAGTCCGACATAGTAGAGCCTGGATCCGATAATCGCTGCGAGAATCACCCAAAACGCGACATCAGGAATAATGTTAGGATCAAGACCAGCTTTTTTAGCTCTGTAACTGGATAATAAAATACCGAAGAGAAACGATAACGCCAGCATAACACCATAGGAATGGATAGGAAATGATCCGATATGAAACAACTCAGAATGCATATTCAGCCTTTCTAAATATTAATCATCAACCGATATTTTAATCGTAACCCTTACACGTTTATGACCAGATATGCCCATCCGACACTTGCCAGTGGTTATACCCGGAACTCTCTGCCTGAAACGTGGCCAGGATCAGCCATAAATATAATACGTATAGTAAACATTTTGAAACAAAATAGCACTATTAGTCCCAAAACCATAAGGAAAGACTCAATTTTTCATCCATCGCAATAAACGCAGTTGCTGACATCAATGTGTTCGCGGTTAAACTACTTACAACATTTTTCCAGTTTTTTTAATATTTTCAAAAAAAAACGTTAATAATATTTGAATTTTATCTGGTCAATAATTTATTTATATACTTGGTCAAAACTGCTGACATAGTAATGATATAATTTATATAGCAGTTAAAAAAGGTATATAAGTATTTTAATTCCCATCTTTTGACATACAACTATCAGGAGGAACCATGGAGTCTGTTCATGAATTAATTGCAAGGCGCGCTTACGAGTTATTTCTTGCTCGTGGTGGTGAAAATGGCTATGCGATCCAGGATTGGGTTGAGGCAGAAAAAGAGATTCTCGCTCAAGTCGATAAAGAACGCAGGGAAGTAGCCAAGGAAAAAGCAGAAAAAGCAGAAGCAAAGAAGCCGGCAGTTGCCCCAGCAGCTCCAGTATCGGCATCAAAGGTTGAAGCTGCAAAAACATCACCGAAAGCCACTCCTGCAGAAGTCAGGAAGGTACCTGTAAAAAAAGGTTCCAGGTAATCAAATGAGAGGATGACCAGTTGCTGATTGTCCTCTTTTAACAATTTTTTCCGTAAAACTTATATTGCATTAAATGCATGCATAATTCATTTTGTGTGGTTGTTATTTTGTGACTTCTTCCACGATGTATTCATTGTTGTTGTGATACAATAATACAGGATTGAGGTTGAAGAAAAAACGATATTACTATAACAATTCCATTCATCTCTGACCTTGCGGGACGCAGCTTATGTTAAAACGATACGATTTACGGGATGGTGGAATTGTTTCCACAGAAAATGCAGATTGTCCAATACTTGTTTTTGTCAATCCGGATAAAGAGGAGATCGCTTACCTTACAACAACCTACCAGCTGGACGATCACACGCTCAACTCTGCGCTTGATCCCGACGAACTTTCACGTATCGAATTCGAACATAATCATTTTGCGCTTATTTTCAAACGTCCCCGGAATTATTCGTCCGAGGAACAATTTATTTTCAAGGTTTCATCAATCGGGATATTTCTCTTTAAAGACAAAATGATCATCCTGATTTCTGAAGATGTACCGCTTTTTGATGGGCGTCAGGCATACAAGGTTACATCGTTGCATGATGTTCTTCTCAAGATATTCTATCGTTCTATTGCACATTTTATCCAGCACTTACGGGTAATCAGCATGATCTCCGACGAGATTGAGCAGAAGGTCAACGAATCAATGGAAAACAAGTACCTGCTGCACATGTTTACATTAGAAAAGAGCCTCGTTTATTATCTAAATGCGGTGAATTCAAATGCGATGGTGATAGAAAAGCTCAAGAATGCATCATCAAGAATCGGATTTACACCAGAGAATATTGAACTGGTTGATGATATCCTTATTGAAAACACACAGTGTCTCAAATTGACAGAAATCTATACAAACATTATTTCCAGCATGATGGACGCGAGGGCGTCAATTGTCAACAACAATCTGAACACCCTGATGAAAACGCTCAACCTCTTTACAATCGGCATTATGGTTCCGACCTTTGTTGTCAGCGCGTTTTCCATGAACGTTGCCATTCCATTTAAAGACAACCCATTTGCCTTTTTAATAATTCTCGGTTTGTCAGCAACAACACTGGTGTCGTTTCTGCTGTTTTTCAAGTGGAAAAAATGGTAACCGGTTAATCACCGTTTTCTATCAATATCAGTAATCAGTGTGTGAAATCGAATGTTTTGGGCCTGCCAGACAAGTAATAAAAAAGCCGCTTATACACGGCTTTTTTATTATGCTCATTTCTTAACCAATTATTTCGAAATTACAATTGATTCAGAAAAACTGATATTCTTTCCTTTTGCAACAACAAGGTATCTTCCGCTTGAAAGATGCTTGTCATTGATTGTGATTGATTTACTTGATGCAATACCTGTAAACAGTGTTGAGACTGTGTTTCCCATCAGATCGGTAAGCGTTACACTCAGTTCCTGTGCCTTTGGCAGATTGAATGAAACGACAGAACCATTTACCGAGAAACCACTTACTGTTTTCGGTGCTTTGAGGTTGAATACTTTTGCAGCAGGAAACTTTAGATCATTATAAGTGACACCAACAAATTTGATATCATCAAGCTCCAGCTCAGCATCATTGCCGCCTTTTACCTGAAAGGAAAATTTATTAACCGCAGACTTACCAGTTGACCATGCCATTGAATTTTTAGCAGGATCTGAATCCTTCTCTGGTGTAAGGTTACTTACAGGAATGGATATTTCTTTCCACGAAGATGACAATGTTATCTCGTAACCATACCAACCCCAGTCATAACCTTTTGATGCGATATCTTTTGTTTCAAAATGCATCCTGACTTTACCGGTTCCTTTGACCTTCATTGATACAGCGGTCATCTTGGATAGATCAAGATATTGCCCTGTTTTGCCAGTATCGGCAAGAAGACACCCTACACCCGCATATGGGTATTGCTCAGTAGAACTGCTTGTTGAAAGTTTTACATACAGTGAACTATCAGGAACCATTGTTGACTCATTTGATCCTGAAACAATAGGATCACCTTCCTGGTTGGCAACAACAGAACCATTTTTATCTGCAAACATATACCAATACCCGCCACCTGTATAAGCTTGGCCCCCGCTGGACATTCCATACACTTCACCAATATTACACTGATTTGGCGCACCACCATAAGTGTCGCTAAAATCATCAAGGATAACCGGAGCATCAAGATCAACACTTACCTGAGCAGATACTGCTGCTGCACTTAACAGACCTGCACTGAGAATAGTACGAACGATAGACATAGAACACCTCTCTCCTTCGTGTTTTGTTGTTGTTTGTTACCAATTTAGAGGTAAAAAAGAACTGTCAGGTTTACTCCTGGCAGTTCTTTTATTAAAAATTACACTAACAACAGAAACTGTTGAAAACCAATGTACTGCAAAATTACTCCGGGTAACCTTATAACGATTGTAAACTTCATCAGGTTACCGGGTGAAATATGTATTCCAAACATTCTTTTGCAATCCCCACATTTATCATTCCCCCCCCTTGTGATAAAAACTATTTTTATGGTATACTATTTGATTGTACAGCTTTTTTATTTAGCCATTTTAGCGTTTTTTAAGGAGTGACTCTTTTGAATCTTGGCTTCGATCTGTCAATGAGACTTCAGCAAAAGCTCTCTTTTCAAATGATTCAATCTCTCAAATTGCTTCAGGTTAACACACTTCAGCTTGAGCAGCTGCTTAAAGCAGAGCTTGAACTCAATCCCATGCTTGAAACCACCGAGGAACTTGATGCTGAGATGGAGCAGTCTCAGGAGGAACCGGAAAAGGAACGGGAAGAGGAAAAAGAGGAAGCCGCCGAGGAAATTGATGTCAATGAAGATTCAATTGACTGGGAAGAGTATCTCGAGGAGGGCTTTGATCTTGGCTACTCCTATAACGAAGAGACTGATCCTAATCAGGAACGGTATGAGCCCACAGCGGTCTACCAGAAAACACTTGATGAGCATCTTAACGAGCAGCTTGCCGACCGTATCCTTCCCGAACGGAAAATGCTCCTGGTACAGCTCCTTATCGGCAGCCTTGATTCTGATGGTTATTTGAGATTCGATCTTAATGATCTTGCAACATTTGCTCAGGCAGACATTTTTGAGATTGAGGAAGCGTTGCAGATTCTTCAATCTATGGATCCGCCAGGCGTAGGGGCACGAAATCTTCGTGAATGCATGATTCTTCAACTGCGCAAACGGGGTTTCGAGAATTCTCTTGCCATAAGAATTATTGAAAAACGCTGGGATCTGTTTGAAAAACTTAAAATTCCAGATATATCAAAGCATTTCAATGTTGAACTTAAAGAGGTTCAGGATGCAATCGACATCCTCAAAACAATTACCCCTAAACCGGGCTACCAGTACAACACCGAGGGCTCATCAACGATAATTCCCGATCTTATTGTGGAAAAAATTGATGGTGAATTTGTGGTAATGCTCAATGACCGCTCGATTCCATCGTTACATATTAATAAAGCTTATGCAAATCTTCTTAAAAAAGGAAGCACTGCCAAGGGTGATGTAAAAAAATATGTTCGGGAGAAATTCAACAGCGCATCGTGGTTTATTAAATCCATCGAACAGCGCAAGAACACGATGCTCAGAGTGATGCATGCAATTTTGGAGCGCCAGATGGATTTCTTTGAAAAGGGACCGCCAAATCTTAATCCGCTCAAGCTGCAGGACATTGCAGATATGATTGAAATGCACATTTCTACAGTAAGCCGTGTTACCAGTAACAAGTATGTTCAGACCCGTCATGGCGTATTCGAGCTCAAGTACTTCTTTACTGAAGCAGTCGGCCATGATGAAGAGGGAGCGGATATATCATCTGAGCGGATTAAAAATCGTATTAAGGAACTTGTTGAGGCCGAAAGTTCAAAAAAACCGCTTTCCGACCAAAAAATAGCGGAACTGCTTGAGAAAGAAAACCTTGGCGTTGCGCGTCGTACTGTCGCAAAATATCGTGAGCAGTTGAAAATTCTTCCTGCCAGAATGCGCCAGAAATACGAGTGATGTCAATTTTGACTTTTTATTCATTTGCATATAATAAAAGTCACTATTACAACGTAGTATATATGAACAAGTTATGCAACTCGAAATGGAAGCCGGTTCAATGATATCCGAACAAAATTCTCTAAATACAAGTAATACAGCTCCAGGCCGGTTCCCATCATGGTTAAAGCGCCCGATTGCTTATAGTGGTAAGCAGAAAGACGTACTTGATAAAATTCATAGCAGTGGTCTTCATACGGTATGTGTTGAGGCCCGTTGTCCAAATCGTAGTGAGTGCTATAACAAGGGTACTGCAACCTTTTTGATTTTGGGTACCACCTGTACCCGTTTTTGTACATTTTGCAGTGTTAGTCATGGTATTCCCGGACCTCCGAATCCTGATGAGCCGGGCAAACTTGTAAGTGCAGTTATCAGCCTTAAGCTTAAGCATGTTGTTATTACATCAGTTACCAGAGATGACCTCCCTGATGGCGGAGCGTCAGCGTATGCCGGCATTATCACCCTGCTTAAAAAGGAGGTACCCGGAATAACCGTTGAGGTACTTATCCCTGATTTCAAAGGTGACAATGATGCGCTCTTAACAGTATTTAAAACAAAGCCGGATATTTTTAATCATAACATAGAAACTGTACCCCGTTTATATGAACAGATCCGGCCACAGGCAATCTACCAGCGGTCGCTGGATGTACTTAAACGTGCATCAGAGTATGGATTGGTTGTAAAATCGGGGATAATGGTTGGCTTAGGCGAACGGGATGACGAGGTTTTCGGGGTAATGCAGAACCTGCTTGATCATGGCTGTTCGATAATGACTATCGGCCAGTACCTGCGCCCATCACGAAGTCAAACGCCGGTTGTTGCGCATATTTCACCGGAGAAATTTAATGAGTATGAAAAGAAGGGTATTGACCTTGGTTTTCGAACAGTATTTGCAGGTCCTTATGTTCGAAGCTCTTATATGGCAGAGCAGCTCCTGAACAGAACCGGAACAGGATGTTGTTAGCAGTGCGGAAACTGTCAATTGCAAAGGCTGCTGCGAGGTTCTTTGAACATGTTCCGGTTATCTGTGCTGACACCGGAACTCTTGATAATTGGTTAAAAGATCAACGGATTATACCTGTATAATAGTTGTGCTGTCTTTACAGCAAGTATATTAAAAGTAGTACCAATATGAGCATAAGTAATGTAAAATATAAGAATGCTATTTTGAAGTGTCCGTAAGCAATCAGCAGAAAGACATTCTGTATTACACGTTAAACCAAATGAAAAGGAGGCGGTGACTATGGAAATTCAAATTACGTCACGTCACGGCAATAAAGCATCACAAACACTGCAGGAAACAATAACCGCCGAACTGCAGAAGCTGGAGAAGTACTATGAAAAAATCACCTCCTGTCATATTATTCTTGACAGCGAACGCGTTGACAAAACTGTAGAAATCACAATGAGTACTCAGGGACATCAGATTGTTGGAAATGCAAAGGCTGAAAACATTGGCAAGGCAATTGATGATGCAATTGCAAAAGTTGAACGTCAGTTGAAAAAGCTTAATGAGAAGATTAAGAATCATAAAGCATAATTGTATAACAACACTTTCGTATTCAGGTATGAAAGTGTTGTTTCATCACTACTATTAAAAAATATTTGGTTTTTCGTTTGGTAACGATAAACTTTTAAGAAGAGTTCCTCTTTCAGTAGGCGTGAAGAGGTTACGTAGAATCTGCATGAGAGCATTGCGCATACTGGTAATGTCGTGATGCTGTTTTAAAGAAACAGATTATGCGTCGAATGTTTCAGGTAGTTCAGGAAGTGTAGTAATGTTCCTGAAACGCTTAAAGTTTTTACAGGTTCCTGAAAGGACAGAGCACTTGAAAAAGACGAATATGGATCTTATCGTAGGAGGATCTATCATAGTGGCTTTGTTCATTTTAGTCGCAGGAGTTCTGTGGTTAAAAGAGGTTTCAATTACCAGAAAATTAGTCTCATATACAGCACTCTTTCCCAATGTCGGAACATTACAGGTTGGTGATCCGGTTATGGCAAATGGTGTACCGACTGGCAGTGTGGCAAGTATCAGACTTAGGGGAAATACAGTTGCGGTTGAAATAAAGGTAGATAAGTCGCTTCATCTGACCGATTCATGCAGGATTATCGTTCAGAATATTGGTCTGATGGGGGAACGGGGTATTGGAATTCAGATGTCACAGAGTGGAAAAGCCTGGAAACCATCGGCGAAAAGTGACACGACATTCATTCCCGGATATTTTGATACAGGTATTGCCGAGGCGATGGGAATGCTTGGTGATGTTCTTACGGAAGTAAATACACTCGTTAAAAATGTCAATACTGTGGTTACAGCAACGGTTGGTGACAGCTCCTTTAACGTCGTTTTTCATAAACTTGTAGTACGGCTTGATTCGATAAGTGAGGTAGCCGGGAAGCTGCTTCAAAAGAACGAGCCGCTAATCAATAGCAGTATGAGAGACATTGCAGCAGTCACTGCAGACTTGAAATCACTATTAAACCGTAACGGGCCATATATTGACACCATTGTACAGAATGGTGCATCCCTTACAAGTTACGGTATTGCAGTTGTCAACAGGATAGATACTCTTGCGATAACCGTTAAAAATGTAGTCGATCAGGTTGACAGCGGAAAAGGATCCATAGGACTTCTGATGAAAGACGAGCAGTTCTATCACGACTTGAAATCAACCATGGGTGATCTTGATACATTAATAAATGAAATTAAGCATGATGCATTAAAACTGCGTGTGAAGCTTGGGTTCGGAAAGAAAAAATAGTGGGAAATTCAGGGACGGATAAACATGTTTGAGCAGACAATAACGGTTATCAACAGACTCGGGATTCATGCACGGCCATCATCACTGATTGTCCAGACAGCGATGAAATTCAATTCAGGGATCACGCTTATAAAAGATGGTGCCAGTGCTGATGCAAAGAGTATCATGAGTGTGATGATGCTTGCGGCAGAGATGGGCAGTAAAGTTCAGATTAAGGCAAGCGGTCCGGATGAAAAGGATGCCGTTGCAGCAGTTGCATTACTTTTTGAGAAAAAATTCAACGAAGAGTAATCTGACCTCACGTTTTCCCCTTGTACCTCATTACTGCAAGCTCATGTGCGCCACCCCGAATCCGGATGGATTCTGTAGTACTGTTTTCTTGCAGATGCCTGAAAGCGTATATATCTACGCCTGACTGTGCCCTGAAATAACTTTTTTGCAACGCAATAAGTAAAACAAGATTTATTTTGTGATGTTGAAATTGTATATATACTTATGTAATAGTTGAAAGGGACCATAGATGAAAGAGATATC
>CAYMGX010000077.1:0-18611 GCA_964390065.1 uncultured Fibrobacter sp.
GAAATTCCTGAGCGGTCAGTTGCATCCTGTTGCCAAAAGAAGCAATACTCTGACTAAAAATCCGTTAACGAAATTCGATGTTTCGCATTGAAAAAAGCGTCGGCAAATGAAGTACCTTAAAAAGTTAAACCCATATATACTATACAAGACAGATGGGAATTATGTATTTTGTAAATGTATGTTACATTTCTATAGGCTACAATATGACAAAGAATTACGATGCACAATGGATTAAGTTAAGGACTGAAGTTGAAAAAATGGCTAGCGATGAGCCATTGCTAAGTTTTTATTTGAATTCTGTTGTTCTTGACCAGAAATCGTTTGAGGCTGCCTTATCAAGCCTGCTTTCATGGAAATTGGCTACAGCACATGTGGATGCAGCGGCGCTTCAATCACTGTTTTTCAACGCATTCAATCACTCTGAATCAATTAAAAAAACGATTAAACGGGACCTTGACGCAATTGTTGAACGTGATCCTGCCGCGCGTGGATATGCAGAACCATTTCTTAATTTTAAAGGGTTTCACGCCCTGGAAGCGTATCGTGTATCGCATGTTTTATGGACGAATAATAAAAAAGTTCTTGCACTCTTTCTTCAAAACAGGATTGCGGAAGTTTTTTCACTGGATATTCATCCGGCAGCACGAGTTGGAAAGGGTATTCTGATTGATCACGGAACCAGTGTTGTCATAGGAGAAACGGCGGTTATTGGTGATGATGTATCACTTCTTCATGAGGTTACTCTTGGTGGGACAGGAAAAGAACAGGGAGACAGGCATCCGAAAGTTGGTAATGGAGTACTTATCGGGGCTGGTGCTAAAATTCTGGGAAATGTAAAAATTGGAAATGGATCAAAAGTCGGTGCCGGAAGTGTTGTACTTGACGATGTTCCTGAGCACTGTACGGTTGCAGGGATACCAGCAAGAGTTGTCGGACATCCGAAGACTCAAAAACCATCACTGCTTATGGATCAGAGTCTTGATGGAGAATTTCAAATAAACATCTCATATTCAAGTTCGATGCTATAAAATGGGCCATTTACAATGATGAACGCTTTGTTAAGTGATCGTTCCGCTTTATTAGTTATGGAGCGTTGCTTGGAATTAACTGTTGTTGTTGTGTTTTGACAACATATATTCCGTTTGCAATACCGAATTCGCTTAATGTAAACTGTGCATCTCTGACTGTCACTTTTTTTACAAGATTTCCGGTAAGAGTATAGATTGCAATTTCTGCATCTGAATGTTCTGTCTTCCTGAGAGTAACAGGGTGATTAAATGCTACAGCTTTTGTAGTTGTCAGTTTCCGGAATGATTGCGCGCTGCTAAATACCGGCGAAACATGTACCGGTGCACTGGCAAGGTAAATATTTGGTTTGGGAGCTTTATCCGCGCCGTTTCCAAGGTAAAAACCAAGGTGCGGTGGTTGATTATATGATGACTGCTCTGATGCAATACCTGCGCGATACTGCGGATCATGCATAAGTGTATAGAGCCTGTGTGTTGTAGGTATTGTTGTTGTATAAAGATACAATTTTGATGCACCATCATGGAGAATCAATTCTTCACGCCAGTCACCAAGAAGATCTGCGGTGATATTAGGTGTTGCCTTGGTACCATTGCATGAATTTCCGTTTGCAGTAAACAGACGGGTCGTACCATTGCCGTTCCACTTGTCAATTTTGTTTCCGTCAAGAAGCTCATCCTGCAGATCTCCATCCCAGTAGAGTCTGAAATTACAGGATCCTTTGTTTGAGCTTATTTTAGTACCTTTGCAACTATAGGTGCCGTCAGTAGCGCTTGACCACATTTCGTAGCCCGGACTTGATGCATCAATATCTGCTGCCATGCCACGACCGACATCTGTTTTTTCTGTTACATTATGTTGCCAGATTGTTTTACCGCTAACAGCATCAATCATATAAGAACCGGCAGTACCTGCAGTAGCACCTTCCCGGACAAGCCACAATTCAATACCTGCACGTGATGGATCCATGTCACCTATATGTCCGGCATCACCATGGCCCATTCCATTCGCGTAAAGTAACTTTCCATCGTCATCAAGCGCTGATGCACCAAAGTAAATTTCATCCTTACCATCATTATCACCATCACCTACCATAATGCCGTGGTTACCCTGGTCGTTCATGGAACTGTAACCGGATGTGTTTCGTGAATCAATAAACCATCTTTTTGTCAATTTACCATCCCGCCAGTCCCAGGCTGCACAAGTTAAGCGATAATAATATCCGCGTTGAAATATCATACTCGGGCGCTTTCCATCAAGCCATGCCGTGGTTGCATTGTACCTGTCAACACGATTACCATAATCATCACCCCATGTTGTTTTTGTGACACTTCCACGTGGGTTTGCATATTCAACGGTAGCCATTTCTGCACCGGTCATTCCGTTAAAAACGGTAAGGTACTCCGGCCCTGACAGGATAAAGCCGTCAGTATTGCGATAATCCATTGCATCATTGTCATTTGCTGCCGGTCCCATTTTGAGATATGCACCTGTGCCGTCTTTTGTCCCCGGTGCTGTTTTACAGGCAACTTCCGCATACCCGTCACCATCATAGTCAAAAACCTGATGTTGTGTGTAATGTGCGCCGCCACGGATATTGACACCAAGGTCAATCTTCCAGAGGCATTTACCGTTAAGTTTGTATGCATGGAGATATACTTTGTCAACAAAACCGGTTTGAGAGTTATCTTTTGTGTTATCCGGTTCGTACTTGATAACAAGTTCATACTCTCCGTCTCCGTCAAGATCACCTACATTGATATCGTTAGGTGCATAATTTGAGCCTGGACGTTGAAGATTAATCGTAAGGCAGTTGTCGGCCCATACGGAGACCGCTTTTGATGATTCCTGTTCGGTACCATCAACTATTGCCCGAACCGTATAGGTGGCACTGGTACTTCCTGATGAGTCTGTGTAGTTGGTTGCACCGGTAATTGGAACAGCGTTTACTTTTGTTAATCCGCGATAAATGTTGAACGCTGTTGTGCCGGCATCAGTTCCCGGAAGTCTCCAGCTTAAAAAAACTTTACTTCCTCCGGTACTTACAGCCACAAGCCCTCTGTCGAGTGCTTCCATCTGACGCTGAGCCATAAGCGGTAGTATTAGTGATGAAATGCAAAGTGCGACCCCTGCAATTCGCCTTGAAATCATGTTGTATTCCCTCATCATAAGAGTTTTTTTAAAAATGATAAGTCTTAATAATGAATATAATGAGTAGTATACTTAAAAAAAACGTTATTTGCGTTGAATTATAATGTACGTACTTCTGATCTGTTGACCGATTGATCAACAGATTGATGTTTATAACATATTTAATGATAATATGATAGATTACATTTAGACTGTGAGAGCGTCAAATATTTGTAAATAAAGTTACAAGTGTGGTCAACGATCATCTTTGTTAACATTGCACCATGTTGAATATTTCCCTGATGACGAAGTCAGTCTGACAATCGAAATCAGATCCGCATTACTGTTGAATTCTGCAATTCCATAAAAATTGAAATATACATACAATTTTCTGTAATATTGTATTCTAATCCTTTAGTTATAAAACATGCATTTCGGGTTTAATTAATTTTTTGAAAAGACAACATATTGATATGGTGTTATAATTAAAACTAAGTGCTGCTCCGCGTGTGGCTTGTCCTGTGTATGGCACTGATTCAGATTTAAGAAGTACTTTAATGTAGATGTTCAAATTAAGCGAAAAAAAAGAAAAAATTTTAAACATTTGATTTAATTTAAAAATGGAGCCTATTTTGTGGACAATTCTGTCCATAGTTTTTACTTTTTTATCCGCGTTTATTCTGAAATGTGGTAGTATATTATCGGAAGCAGGCATATTCATCAATGTGTGGAGTACATTTTGAAATCGATTTTTGAATATCTTGATTACCGGACATATTTAAAAGACTTCTACGAGGAACGAAAAGGACGACAGACTTTTTTTTCTTACAGATATTTTGGAAATAAAATCGGTGTTGATGCAAGTTATTTGCTGAAAGTGATGCTTAAATCACGTCATCTTTCGGATTCTGCAACAGATCGTGTCTGCCAGTTTTGCGGACTTGATGCTAATGAACGGGAGTATTTCAAAACGCTTGTTCACTTTGCAAAAGCCCGATCACAAAGTGAAAGCAAGCTCATGTTTGAAAAGTTGCTTGCATTGCGATATGTAAAGAGCAGTACTCTTGTTGAAAAACAATATGAATATTTTCGTACCTGGTATCATCCGGTAGTACGATCGGTACTGGAGTATTATGATTTCAAAGGTGATTATGCGTTACTCGGCAAACAGCTATCACCACCAATCAGTGCAAAGGAAGCTGCTGCATCAGTGAAGCTTCTGGAGCAGCTTGAACTGATAAAAAAGGATAATGATGGGCGGTATTGTCTGACAGAAAAAGCGGTTACAACAGGTGATGAATGGCGGAGTGCTGCAATTACAGCCTTTCAGGAACAGACGATACGATTGTCGGTGGAATCAATTGACAGGCACGATCGTTCAGTTCGTGATATTTCCACCGTAACAATGAATATTACAGAAGCTGATTTTGTGGAAATACGTGATCGTATTACGGAATTCAGACGTTCAACAATTTCATTTGTAAATGAAAACACCAATCCGGATCGTACCTATCAGCTCAACATTCAGTTCTTCCCTTTGACCGATGTGAAAGGAAAGACATAATGAAACAACAGATGTTGAAAATTTCTATATGTTTCATAACGATAATATCTTTATTGTCAATTGAATGTACAACCAATCTTGCCGGTGCAACCACAGAGACCACGAATGGTTTGACCGGTAGTATTCGCAACAGTGATAATACTCCTGCATCATATAGTATTGTCAAATTACTTCCCCTTGACTACAACCCTGTCTATGACAATTCAGGGTATCAATGTGATACGACCGACTCTAACGGGGTCTACAGTTTCAGGGATGTGGATACCGGTCTTTATTCAGTGATTGCCCGTAACACAAGGGAGCTGACAAGTTGTCTGGTAAGGAATATTGAAATTGATCAGGATACCATACAAATGGCGCCTGAAGGAATATTGAAAAAATCAGGTGCATTATCAGCAACTTTTTCTTCCGGGAATACTGTGGTGAACGAATATGTTTACATACCGGGAACTGATGTGTATTCCATTACAGGAAGCGAAAGTACGATATACCTGAACGATATTCCCAGCGGGGAGTATGGGGAAGTAATTGCGGTTTTTAAAAACGGACGCGCAAATATTACCCGGACTCCGGTGGTCGTTAATGCCGGTGAGACCTCTACGGTTACATTTCCGTTGTGGAAATACAGTACAGATTTTATTCTTAACACAACGGCAAATGGTGCTGATGTTACAAATAATGTTTATGACTTTCCTGTTCTTATCAGATTGAACGGGAACACGTTTGATTTTTCTGAGGCTCAAGCGGATGGCAGTGATGTTGCTTTTTCCAGTGCCTCCAATACAATGCTGCCTCATGCCATTGAGCGCTGGGATGCTGAGAGGAAAGTCGCAGAAATCTGGGTTACTGTTGATACCGTTTATGGAAATAATCAGATGCAGTCAATTACCATGTACTGGGGAAATCCCTCAGTACAATTCAAACAGTCGATGACGGTATTTGATACAGTAAACGGTTTTCAGGGTGTATGGCATCTGGGTGATTCATCAAACAGTAAACTGGCCGATGCAACAGATAACGGGTATAATGGAATATCGCCGGATTCCGCATCGGTGAAAATTGACGACGGTGTGATTGGATTATGCAGATATTTTGATGGAAACGATTATATTACGATGCCGTCAACAGCACGAAGCCGTTTATCGTTTGATGAGGGTGGTTATTATACGGTAAGTGCCTGGGTTCGGCTTGACACGTTTGATAATGCATCACATTGCATCGTATCAAAAGGATTTGAGCAGTATTATTTAAGATCAACCTACATCTCAACGAATTCGTTATCACAGATACCACTTTGGGAATATGTTGAGTTCAGTGAAACAAACAAATGGCAGTCATTAAACGCACCTGTGGCAGATAAAAACTGGACATTAATCACAGGTGTACGTAAGGGTACAGAGCAGAAGCTCTATTGCAATGGTGTCCTGGTTGACAGTACTGCAGATATCTGGATAAATAATGTCTCACGAAATACATCAAATGATCTTTACATTGGTCGTTTTGCTGCACCAGTAGTATTACCTCTTATTGAAGGGCATTGTTATTTCAAAGGAGCTATAGACGAAGTCAGGATTTTAAGTAAAGCCCAGACACCTGACTGGATCAAATTAAGCTATATGAACCAAAGGTCTGACGACAAGCTGGTTATCAGGCGACCTGGCAGCACGACAAAATAATTCCCCCGAAACCTTCTTTAGGATATACATGGTTCCCCCCGATGAATCATGTAATATCCAAAGAAGTATCTACAGGAGTTTTCAATTGAAAACTCCTGTTTTTTTATAGTTTACGCTATCTGTCGGGAATCGTCTGTTGATCTGTAAGTTATTGAAAATAAAGAATTAATACCACCGCATACGTAGTAATGTCACCATTTGAAACGGGTGCTTGTCGCTGGCATCCTTACCAAAAAACAGAAAATCATGTATATTCTATCAGGATCTTGATTCTATACACAGTCTAACGATGAGGTAATAATGTTTCATTTTAAGGGATTATCAGTGAAATTTAAAACGTGGTTTCTTTTTGTTGTTGTTGTTTGTGTCAGTGGACAGGACATTTTGGATACTACCGATTCTGTTTCAAATACACAAAATGCAGATACTTTGGAAAGTACTTCAATTACGCCAATTGCTCCACAGGCTGCTGAAAAACAGGCTGTATTTCAATTAAAGACAATCGCAAAAATACAAAGAAAAAATACAATTGTTGGTGCAACGGTGAAGGATATTGATAATGATAAGAAAAATGAAATTATCCTGATTACCCGGGGGGCGGTTGAAATCGCACGGTATGTAAATAAAACGTTGCAGACAATATCTGAATTCAAGACTCCATCAGGAGTGTCACTTGTAAGTATTGATGTTGCTGATATTAATGAAAATGGTGCGTATGAATTCTATATCTCTGCGGTAAATGCAACATTCGAAATATATCAATCAATGGTCCTTGAGTACAATAATGGTAAATTTACAGTAGTGAAAAAGCGTAGCGGGTACCAATTCAGAGTGCTCAATGAACCAGATGGTCGCAGTACGCTATTAGGGCAGAAGTATTCATCAAATGGAGTCCAGAAAGGAGATGTTTTTGTATTGGGACTTAATGGTGGTGAACTTGTGGAAAAAAACAGGATTGATATTTCTGACAGAGCGGTGCAAACCTTTACAAGTCCTGGCGATTACCAGGACAATTCATCCGTCTATGCCGTGTCTGCCCCTGATGGTCTGATTGAATTAATTGACAAACAAAGTGGCAATAAAATTGCCGAGTCTGCGGAAAAGTTTGGTGGGAGTCCGTTTGCTATAAAATTACCATCACATACGCTTTCAAATCCTGCAATGTCAACTCTGCCGATTAGAAATGTCTCATCTGATGTAAATAATGATGGAGTTGATGAACTTATTTGTGCGAAAAACCATGACTCTTTCCGGAATATATTAGCATCAACAAACCTTTATAAGCAGGCGCATTTCGAAGTTCTTTCGTTTGACAGGAATGAAGGCTTCGTAGAATCTATTTGGAAATCAGGGGTTTACAGCGGTTTTATCATTGATATTGCAGCAGGAGATATAAATGGCAATGGTAAGAAAAATGTTATTGTGATAAAACTTGACAATGTGGGGAATAACATGTTTAAGAAAGCAAAAACAGAGATTATTGTTTTTGAGTGACCGTGATGACGCAGGAATGTAATGTGCGACAATTAAAAACTACCTGTCATATTTCACAATCGGTTAGCAGTATTTTGCTGTTACATGACCGGTTCCAGACCTGCGTCCTTTTATATTCCATATAATATATGAAACCGGCGAAAACTATATTTTACACGTTTTAGGTTTCATGTCGGCATTAAGCAGCCGGACAACAGCATTTTAATCAGCAGGAAATAGTTGTGACAACAGAATTTATCAGAAATTTTTGTATTATTGCGCATATTGATCATGGAAAATCAACACTTGCAGATCGTTTTCTCGAGATTACCGGAACTGTCAGTAAAGAGAGAATGCAGGAGCAGGTTCTGGACGATATGGATCTTGAGCGCGAACGCGGTATTACGATCAAGTCGCATCCGGTCAGGATGATGTATAAGTCGAATAGTGGTCAGGAATATCAGTTCAATCTTATTGATACTCCGGGGCATGTTGATTTTTCGTACGAGGTATCACGTTCTCTTGCTGCATGTGAGGGTGCGATTCTTGTTGTTGATGCAAGTCAGGGTATTGAGGCGCAAACTTTGACAAATATCTATCTTGCTCTTGAGAATGATCTTGCAATCATACCGGTACTGAATAAAATAGATCTTCCATCCGCACATCCTGATGAAGTCCGGCGTCAGGTATCGGAACTCCTTGGTATTGATCCGTCAACAATTCTGGGATGCAGTGCAAAAACCGGTGAGGGTGTTGCGCCAATTCTTGAACGAGTGATTGAACAGATTCCTGCACCTAAAAATTGTATGGACAAACCCTTAAAATCACTTGTTTTCGATTCCAAGTTCGATTCATTCAGAGGTGCTGTTGCCTATGTTCGTGTTTTCGAAGGGCAGCTCAAGCGGGGTGATCAGATTAAGTTTTTCTCAACAGGGCGGGATTATGACGTTGATGAAATCGGCTATTTCAAGATAGGACGTGTGTCGTCAAAAACGCTTATTAATGGTGAAGTGGGATATGTAATTGCAAATGTTCGTACTGTTTCAGATATTAAAACAGGTGATACGATAACAACACGTCTTAATGGTGCTACGGAGCCTGTAGAGGGATATCGTGAGATCAAGCCGATGGTATTCAGCGGATTGTATCCTGTTGACAAAGCTGATTATGAAAATTTACGAAGCGCGCTCGAAAAACTAAAACTTAATGATTCTTCTATTACCTGGGAACCTGAGACATCGGCAGCACTTGGGTTTGGTTTTCGTGCGGGTTTTCTGGGTCTTCTTCATATGGAAATTGTTCAGGAACGTCTTGATAGAGAGTTTAATGTAGATATTATTACTACAGTTCCGAACGTAAAGTATAAAATATTGCTTAAAAATGGTGATGAGGTTTTTATTGAAAGCCCTGCCCAGATGCCATCAATGCAGGAAATTGAGGGCATAAATGAGCCTCTTGCCAAATTGCAGATAATTACGCCAACCGATTTTACCGGTGTAATAATGAAGTTGTGTGAAGAAAAAAGAGCCCGGCTTGCCAGTATGGAATATCTTGAACCGACCCGTGTCTGTCTGCATTATACAATCCCGTTGCAGGAGATGATAATTGATTTCTTTGACAGATTGAAAAGCTGTTCAAAGGGGTATGCATCCATGGACTATGAGTTTCAGGGGTTTCAGCGCGAGACTCTTGTTAAAATGGATATTCTGATCAACGGTGATCCGGTTGATGCTTTTTCAACAATTGTCCATCGTGACAAGGCGTATCAGTTCGGTCTTGACATTACATCAAAGCTTAAGGAACTGATACCCCGTCAGCAGTTTGAAGTTGCCATACAGGCTGCTATCGGTTCTAAGATAGTAGCACGTACTACGGTTAAAGCGTATCGCAAGGATGTTACATCAAAATGTTATGGCGGTGATATCTCCCGTAAACGTAAGCTGCTTGAAAAACAAAAAGAGGGTAAGAAGCGGATGAAACAGATTGGCTGCGTTGAGGTGCCTCAGGAAGCATTTCTTGCAGTATTAAGCAGGGAGTAGTGTCTTGATGGAGGAGACTGACAAGCTTGCGCATGATTCGCGGATAATCCTCTATAAAATGATACGGCAGCTTGTACTCATTGTGCTGGTTGCGCTGCTGATAAAATCATGCATCGTTGATAGTATCGCAATCAGGGGCAATCAGATGGCTCCGACACTGTTGAGTGGTGATCAGACACTTGTCAATAAATTCACCAGTTTACCATTCGTGCGTAATGTGTTCGCATCATCAATTGGAAAGCCGGTCATCTTCCATAATGCGATTAACCGTAAAGAGCGGTTTTGTATGCGTGTCGCGGGTGTTGCCGGAGATACCATCGCAATTGACAGTGGTATAGTTTATAATTCAGGACATGATATTGTTACGCTCAGAGGTCGTGAAAAAGCATCTGTCGTGTTGCCCGCAAATTTTTCTTCGCGTGATTTCTACGGTGAATACCGGATTCCATCCAGAGGAGATGTTTTATACCTTGATTCGCTGACTCTCCGCGATTTCTTTTCAGCGGTTTCAGTAATCCGTCAGGAAAATACGAAATCCCGAATAACTATCGATCAGGATCTTTATATTGACGATACCTTGTCAAATGATTATTTCATTAAAGAATTTTCTCTTTACAAAGGTACACTTGACACATTACCATCAAAGTTTGATTTTGACTGGTTTTTCTGGGATCGTCTTGCTCAATATATAAATGTAACTGCAGAGGACTATTCTGTAGATATCCGTTTTACAGTGAATATTGACAGTGTTCCAGTTAGTAAGTATGTTGTAAAAGAGGATTATGTGTTTATGCTTACTGATAACTGGAGTGACGGGCTTGACTCCCGTTATACCGGTCCTGTAATGCGTAAAACGATAATCGGGAATGTGTTTTTTATAATCTGGTCAAGGAACGTGGCTGAAGGTGGTGGAGTAAATTTCAAACGGATCGGCCGGATTATACGTTAAAGGGGGACAGATGATTACTGAAAAACTGGATCTTGCATTTATTGCAGCCCGTCTCGAGGGGCTTGAGGAAACGATTATTACCCGGCTGATTGACAGAGCTCAGTTCTGTGCCAATGAAATTGTCTATAAGAAAGGGCATAGTGGTTTTAAAGGTGAGAATCAGCTCTCCCTGTTTACTATCCGACTGACGCAACAGGAGCAGATGGATGCACGGTTTGGACGTTTCTGTGTACCCGAAGAACGTCCATTTACAAAAGATCTGCCTGTTCCACAGCGCATCGTTTCTCTTCCTGATACCGGATTGAAAATTATCAACTGTAATGTAATCAGCCAGGTTAATAATATTTTGTCAAGTTATCTTGATCTCATTCCCAGGATATGTTCAAAAGAGGATGATGGCCAATATGGTTCAAGCGTTGAACATGATATTTATGCAATTCAGGCCATTGCACGAAGAATACATTATGGTTCGTTATATGTTGCAGAATGTAAATTCATGAACGCACCTGAAGAATACAGAATGTTGATAAAAGAGAAAAACACAGAAGCGCTTCTTGATTCTTTGACAAGGAAAGATGTTGAAGAAAAAATTATTGTCAGGATTCGCGAGAAAGCAGTATCTGTACAGGCATGTGTCAATAAACTCGTTCGAAAAGTAATTGATCCTGAACAGATAGCAAATTACTACAGAGACTGGATTATCCCACTCACCAAAAGAGGTGAAATCGCCTATCTTCTTAACAGATTGAATGTTTGATTATGGAAATGAAATATAACACAATAGGAATTTACAGTGTCGGACTGCTTGGCGGGTCTATTGGTCTTGCATTTAAAGAGTCCGGTTTCAAAGGGAAAATTATCGGTTTTTCATCAAAATCCGGTATTGAAAAAGCACTTGAGATCGGATGTATTGATGAAGGGTATGGGTACGATGAATTACAGAAAGTAGCAGGATCTGTCGACATGCTGTTCTTATGTTCTCCGATTAATACAATAATTGACACAATAAAAAAAATTGTATCAATGGAACTTCCGGATGGAATGATTATTACTGATGTAGGTTCGACAAAACTTGATATTATCAATGCGGCGGCATGTCTCCCGTCGCATGTGCGTTTTATCGGTGGACATCCCATGGCAGGCTCCGAGAAAAGCGGTCCTTCAGCAGCAGATCCATTTCTGTTTCAAAATGCCATATATGTTTTAAGTAATAAAGACGGTGTGGAAACGGATCTTGAAAGATCAATGGGCGTTATGCTAAAACAGTATCTCGGATGCAGAACAATATTCCTTAATCCGTCAATACATGATCATATTGCAGCAACTGTAAGTCATGTACCACATCTTCTTGCTGTTGCACTTGTACTGCTCGCCCGCGAGACCGAAGAACAGACAGCCGAAACGTTGACTCTTGCAGCCGGAGGGTTTCGTGATATGACCAGAATCGCATCTGCATCATATCCGATGTGGCATGATATTCTGGTAACCAATAAGACAGAAATTACAAAGCAGCTTGATAAATATATCGAAATACTTGGCTTGATAAAAGAACTGCTTGCCTCTAATTCATTGAATACTGCATTTGACAAATCAAGGGAAACCCGTTCGAGAATTTCAAGTTCAGGAAAGGGTTTTATAAGTCAGATGAGCGAAGTACTCATTCACGCAAAGGATCAACCGGGATTCATTGCATCTGTTGCAACAGTTTTAACAGATAATAATATAAATATTAAAGATATTGAGGTCGTAAAAGTGCGGGAAGGTGAAGGTGGCACGATACGTCTTGCATTCGAATCACCGGAAATTTCGCGCAGGGCAATAAAACTTCTTGCAGAACACGGTTTCTCTGCCCGGGAAAGGAATTGATATATGTTGTCAATTAAACCGGCTCGTTCTGTGCAGGGGAAAATTGATCTTCCGGTTAGTCCGGATCTGTTTCTTCTTGTGTCAATAATAGCTATTGCGTCACACCGTTCCGTAAAAATAAAAATTGACAAATTGACTCCTCTTCTTGAACTCTGGATCGATATTGTCAAAACTCAGGCTGATGTTGAAATACTTGATGGCACTGTAGTTATTGTCGGTAAAAAAGTAGAAGAATGTACTGCGTTTATTGTGCTCCCGTACGATATACTGCCGTATAAAGATTTTATTGTATTTACTTTAATGTCAATCGGTAAGGTTGTTGCGTTAAAGAATGCAGGCCGGAAACGTATTGACGCAATCATTAAAAAGGCAAAAAAACTCGGATTTACCGTTCAGACGGAAGATTACAGCGGAAATCCTGGATTGTCAATAACTGACATTCCTGATGTGTTAAATACCGCGATTGATATAGATGATGACGATGTTGCACCGCTTGCAGGTTTGTTGCTTGGACAGAAAAAGAGTGCATCATATATGGTCGATTTTCATTATGCACATCCGGTGAGAAATGTAGCATCGCTTTTTGGATTTGAATTTGCGATCAGAAGTACAGTTGTCAAGGAAACTGATCCTCTCGCACGAAGAATCAAGATGATGCAGGGTAAGAAAAAAACGAAAGCGTCATCCGGGCAGCTGTTTCAGCTTTCTCTGAATTTTGAAAGTCTGCAAAATGTAAAAGAGGATGTTCTTGACATAACACTGCCAGGGGATGAAGTATTGGGTGCGATGCTTGTCACCGCAAAATGTCTTCATTCAAAAAGCTCGTTTGTTATTAATAATCTACCGCTTGAAACCTGGGGATCACCGGTCATTACACTGCTCAAGAAGATGGGGTGCAAAGTTTCGGCACAGGAAACTGCGCGTACATCGTTTGGTTCCACCGGCATGTTCAGTATTCAGAAATGTAGTCTGTACGGAAGAAAAGTTGAGTGCAGACCATCACAGGCGTATATGCCATATCTTTCATCAATGGTGGTACTTGCGTGTTTTGCAGAAGGTCAATCGGTGTTTCGTGATCTGGAGGATTTACGAAATGATGAACCCGATGGTATTGACCTTATTGAACATTGCATACGAACGCTTGGAGCACGTCATGGAGAAATGCCTGATGGTATTGTTGTTGAGGGTGGAAAAAATTTCGATGGGTTCGATATAACTGACAATCTGGTTCCATGGTTAAGCGGTAGTCTTGCTGTCGCAGGATTGAAGTGCATGGGTGATACCCGTATTGAAGATACATCACTTTTACAGCGCTGGCCTGCATTTAATGAAATGCTTGCAGGCATTTGCGAATTCAGAGCAGACAAATGAAAACGATAAATTCTTTTGGTGTTATTGCTTATAAAGAATCACCACGAATTGAGGATATTGTCAACAGGCTGATCGTTTGGGCCCAAAAAAACCATCTGCACATGACATTTCATCCTGCGCTTCACAACAAAGTAATTCGGAAGGATCTTGTTGCTGCTGACGAATCTGAACTGATTTCACGCTCTGATGCACTGGTTTCGATTGGTGGGGACGGTACCTTTTTATCAGTTGCACATATGTGCAAATTCAGTGAAAAACCGATTATTGGCATTAATCTTGGAAGTGTCGGATTTCTTACAGATTTATGTCCCGAATCCCTCGAAGAGAGTATGGACAAAGTAAGAAGGCGGGAATATACCATTATAACGCTTCCGGCGCTTGAAACGTGTGTTATCCGTAATTGCGAAAAAGTATGTACACTTCATGCGCTTAATGATATTTATGTCAACAGGATCAACAGACCAAAGATTACCTCCATATCAACATGGTATGGTGATGATTATGTGACTGATTTTTTTGCTGATGGTATTATTGTTGCAACACCCAATGGCTCAACTGCATATTCACTATCTGCAGGCGGTCCGATTGTTGAACCCGGGGTTAAGGCCTTCCTGTTGACACCGATCTGTCCACACTCACTGACTGAGCGTCCTTTGATTTTGTCATCCGACAGAAGTATAAGGCTTATTGTTAATGAGAGAAATCCGGACCTGCTTTTAAGTGCTGACGGATTACAGTCGTTCCCGTTGCAATGCGATGATGAAATCCTGATTTCATATTGCAATATTAAAACAAATATGGTGCAGCTCGGACAGAAATCTTATTTCGATCTGTTACGCCAGAAGCTTGAATGGGGAAGAGGCTATAAACAGCGCGATTCATAAGAAGTAATACATTGAATTGTGTAAATCAGGTATACATGCTGATTATTTGAAGGATTACAGGACTATGCTTCGTGAATTACACATTAAGAATCTTGCACTTATCGAAGAGCTGACGCTTGAGTTTAATAGCGGTTTCAGTATATTTACAGGTGAAACAGGTGCCGGAAAGTCGATTTTAATTGGTGCAATCGGGTTGATTCTTGGTGAACGGGCATCAACAGATATGATAAGAAACGGGTACGATGAAGCTGAAATAAGTGGTGTTTTTGATCTTTCCAATGTTAAGGATGGGTTGAAAGAACTCCTTGGCATGTTATCGGTACCTATTGATGAACATGAACTGATTATCCGGAGAAAAGTATCACGGGGAGATCGAAACCGTATACTTGTCAATCAGGTACCTGTTCCGTTGAGTTCTCTTAAATCAATGGGAAATTACCTTGTTGATTTTCATGGGCAACATGAACATCAATTACTCCTTAATGAAGATGAACATGTCAGAATTGTTGATTCATTACCGGAAGTATCAGCGTACCGCAAAAAATATGATGAAGCATATTGTCAATATAATCAGGCGATCAATGATCTGGATAGTTTTAAAAAGAAAGCATTACAGCTTGCTGAACGTAAGGAAATTCTCGAATTTCAATATAAAGAGATTAAGAGTATTGATCTAAAGCATGGGGAAGAAGACGAACTTGAAAAGGAATTGGCTCTTTTGTCAACATCTGCTGAACGTACCGGATGTGCATCAGAGATTATTACCCTGCTTGGAAACGGTACCGATTCAGTTGAACGTAAAGTGGCTGCAATTCGCCGAAAACTTGAAACGCTTGTCAAGTATGATGTAACGGTATCACCATGGCTTACAGATGTTGAAAATGCAATGTCAACCTTGACTGAGCTTGAGACGTTCTGTGGTTCATATCTCGAAAAAACGGGTGGAATCGCAGATCCTCAACGGATGGAATCTTTAAATGCACGTCTGGCAAAGATCCAGCGGTTAAAAAAGAAGTACAATACAACTCTCGATGGTCTTATCGGGAAGTATCATCAACTTGAAATCGATCTTAAGTCACTTGAAAACGTTGATGCAGATATTGCTGACTATGAAAAAAAAGCGAAACAGGCATTACATACATGCAGGAATGCCGGGAATGATCTTTCCCAAATAAGAAAACGCCATGCAGTGGAGTTCGATGCCAGAATAAGCTCTGTGCTTAAAACACTTGGTTTCAGCAGTGGACAATTGCAGACAAAGTGTGATCAGCTTAGTGAACCATCAAAGGATGGACTCGAGAAAATCACTTTCCTTGTTCAGACCAATAAAGGTGAGCCCTTTTTACCACTTGCAAAAACGGCATCCGGTGGCGAAATTTCCCGTATCATGCTTGCAATAAAGAGTGTACTTGCAGAACATGATCAGGTACCGGTACTTATTTTTGATGAAATTGATACAGGAATTGGTGGTGTGCTTGCAAGTGAGGTCGGTAAAGCAATGTATGCATTAAGTAAAACACATCAGTTGCTCTGTATCACGCATCTTCATCAGATTGCCTCCCTTGCAGATCATCATTATAAAGTGCATAAAAAGACGGTTGGCGAGCGAACAGTTACCGATGTATCGGTTCTTGACGGCGATGCAAAGGTAGACGAAATCGCACGTATGCTTGGAGGTAATACGGAAATTTCCTTAAAACACGCAAGAGAGATTATTGGACAGGCAAAGCATCAATAAAAGTCCTGTTGCATAATGGAACGTATGGAAAACCGGAAAAAATAAACAGGTATTGAAATCCTAAAAAAATGCTGTTTTATAGCTTAACTGGTACTTTAAATGATAAAAAAATAGCTATAGGCAGATCACTTAATTCATATTATAATAGTTACGTCAATGCTGGTAACAGCTTATAGTATGATATCACTTTTAAAATGGAGGTTCAGATGGATACCATGTGGGATAAAGTTAAAAAAGGTCTTCGTGATGGGGCTGCGATGTCAATCGAGAAAATTGAGGAGTATACAAAGGTTGGTAAGCTGAAGATAGAGGACCTTTCTGCAAAACGTAAAATTGAACGTACCTTTATGGATATTGGCGAAAGAACGTTTGATTTGATTGACAGTGGAAAAGATGGATCAACTATTGCAGCTGATTTAACAATTCAGAAGGCAATTGAAAATGTAAAGAAACTCCGCGAAGAGCTTATTGACATAGAGAAAAAAATCAAAGATATCACTGAAGCACATAAAAAAAGCAATAAAGATGACTATGCTGACAGTGATCCGGATGATGAAATCAACAGTATTTAAGGTATAGTGTTACTATGGCAGCAGTACACTTGCTGCTGCCATTCCAACCGGCATTACGGTATGAGGTTATCGGAATCAATTATCATGAGTGCTACTATTGCTGATAAGGTTGTATGAAAAAGAAAAAGACGCTGCTTGTGGTTTCTCCCAAAGGGGTTCCGGTAAAGGCTTTTAATGTTAATATCTTCATGCTGGCCATTTTAATTCTGTTTATTATTACCGGACTTGCCGGTTTCTTTATTCCGTATGAGAAATTTTCTCTTAATAAGCAGGAAATTCAGCAGAAAAAAAACCTGTCTGAGCAAAATAAAGAGCTGCTTAAGAATATCAAGGCCACGATTGTTTTACTTAATAATCTCAAGGAGAAACTTCTCAAACTTGAAGAGAAGAAGAAAACTGTATTACAATTGGGCATTATTGGATCAGATACTACATTAATTCCCAGGAAACATGTCGCATTTAATGTAATGACAACCAGGGAACTGCTTGCATATATTACTTCTCAGGAAAGTTATGTCAGAAAATTTGTACAGTTTGCAAAAAAAGACGGTAACCTGTTTGATCACGTACCTGTTATATATCCAGTGCCAACAGAGGCTTCGGTAAGTCGTCAGTTTGGAAATGCACTGGACCCCTTTACCGGAAAAAACAAATTTCATTACGGTATTGATTTTGTTGCTGAAAAGGGTATTGCTATTATTGTCCCCGCAAGTGGCGTCGTTGAACGGACAGAGAATCATCCAGTGTGGGGATTACGTGCTGTGATTGATCACCGAAATGGTTACAAAACGGTGTTTGCACACGTTGGGGAATTAAAAGTACGTAATGGACAATCTGTTAAAAAAGGTGAACTACTTGGATACATTGGTATATCAGGCTTGACAAGTGGTCCTCATGTTCATTACGAAATGCGTTACAAGAATACTCGAATCGATCCACGCACCTATTTTTTTCCGTCAAAACTATTCTGATTTCATAATCTGCTTTTTGTTAAAGCCTGACAATTACATCTCTTTCTCTTTTTCTGTTTTTCCTTTTTTTCTCATGACTGCAAAGAATGTGTGCACGGGTAAACTCAGCACCAAGAAACACTATTTGTGCTGATATGTAAACCCATACAATAATCAGGATAAATGATGCAAGAGAACCATATGCAAGCATGATTTCGCTATGCCCAAGAATCCTGCATATAAAAAACTTGCTGATATTGAACAACAGTGATGTAAAAAGTGCTCCCATGCGAACATCACGCCACGCAATTTTGACATCAGGAACAATTTTGAAAATAAACATGAACAATCCGGTAAAAACAACTACCGACAG
>CAYMGX010000078.1:0-18579 GCA_964390065.1 uncultured Fibrobacter sp.
TGTTGTCGATCCCCGGAGTATCAATGTTTCTTCAGCGGAACCTGAATCTTTTTCTCGGTCCGATCATGCTGCTTCTTGGAGTGTTGCTTCTTGATATCTGGAAATTCAGTATGGGTGGCGGCGGCATTGGCGCTAACATGCAGAAAAAAATTGATTCAATGGGAGTCTGGGGTGCCGGAGTTCTTGGAATGCTCTTTGCACTCGCATTCTGTCCTGTATCGGCAGGACTCTTTTTTGGCGGACTCATACCTCTTGCGGTAAAGAATAATGCATCAATGATAATGTCAGTTCTGTATGGCCTGGGAACAGCGCTGCCGGTGCTGCTGTTTGCTGTACTGCTTGCATTTGCTGCGAACAGAGTTGGTGTTGCTTTTAAAAAGCTCACCGCCATAGAGATCTGGGTACGGAGAATAACGGCAATTATTCTGATACTTGTCGGAATCTATCTGATACTGAAGCATAATTTCGGGTTGTATTTCGGGTTTTAGTTGTTCAACGTGAAAAATAAAAATAAACCTGAAAACTACCAAAAGCGTACTACAGCTACTGCTGGAAAAGGCATGTTTCGCAAAAGCTACAGGTTTATCTTCTGGTGGTTATGTTTTTCAGGACTCGCAAGTACCTTTACAGAAAAAACAAATTGTGATGCAGTTTCCTGTCAGTTGCCGTCAACATGGATGAATTGGGCGATTATGGGAGGACTACTGGCTCTATTACTATCGGCCGGTTTGTATTTTGTAAAACGAGTCAGGTAGTTCCTCTTATAAACTGTCATATTTTTTAGTGCAGCTTAGAAAGGTTCTTATGCAATGTTTTTAAACCGGTTTGTATTTTTTCGGGAAAGTCAGAACAGAAAATTGTATGTTCTGTCTATTTTTGTTTTATTGTCAATACTCAATTTATTTGCTAATGCAACTGATGCAAAAAAGTTAACGCTATACTTCTTTGGCTCTCCGACATGTGGTGAATGTCTTGACATAAAGCAGCAAATATTATTTCCCGCGGTCGATAAGTACGCTCCAAATATAGATCTTCACATTTACGATGTCGATAGCGATAGTGGATTCGTACTAATGACGCACATGGAAAAACTGTACAGTATAAATTCATCTGCATCAATCGAGCTATTTTTTCCAGATACATTTCTTCTCGGAGGAGATGAAATACATAAGCACGGAAAGGCTTTGATAGAGTGGTATATTAGTCATCCAGAAAAATGGGTGGATGGCAGGTCTGTGCAGAAAATGTCAATAACACAATCATCATCAGAGATTCTCAAGGACAAGTTTAAAGAGTTCTCTTTTGTCAGTATCGTGATGGCGGGCATTATTGATGGAATAAACCCTTGTGCAATTGCTACAATGATTTTCCTGATTTCATTTCTTGCAACACGTAAACGCTCCAGAAAACAGATTCTTACAATCGGACTCTGCTTTACATTTTCTGTATTTGTCACCTATTTACTTCTTGGTATAGGGGCATTTAAAATTATTACAGCACTTGAACAATACCGCTGGGTTTCTAAAATTATTCGCTGGTCTGCAATTTTACTCGCACTTGGTGTTGGACTGATGAGTTTTTGGGATGCGTTCAAATTCGGTAAATCTAAAAAAACTGAAGATATAAAACTGCAGCTTCCAAAGGCTGTCAAACTTCGGATTCACAAGGTAATTTCAGGAAATCTTAGCGGTAAGCAGCTTGCAACGGGAGCTATTGTCACTGGCTTTCTGGTAACACTGCTTGAAGCAGTATGTACGGGTCAGGTCTACCTTCCAACTATTATTCTAATGACACAGCAGAGCGAACTTAAAGGAATTGGCTGGGCATACCTTCTATTTTATAACTTTTTATTTGTACTGCCATTATTAATTGTTATGATTCTTGCATACTATGGCTTGAAGTGGGAAAAACTTGCTAAAACGACACAGAACAATCTGGTAGTAATAAAGATTCTATTCGGTTGTGTACTTACGGGGCTTGCTGTTTTCCTTTTTCTTTATATGTAAATAAATGATTGTTTTTAATCTACACAAGGAGTTACGATGTATCGATTTTACACAACTATATTAATGCTTGCGGTAGTATTGTTACCATTACCAGCTAAGCCAATCATAACGTTTGAACCTGAAACATTCGATTGCGGGGACGTTATTGAGGGAAAGACTCGTATTGTCCATGCTGTTTTTATAGTCAGGAACACTGGTGATCAGGTTTTGAATATTAATAGTGTACGGCCAAGCTGTGGTTGTACGGTTGTTA
This sequence comes from uncultured Fibrobacter sp., assembly GCA_964390065.1. Lineage (GTDB taxonomy): Bacteria > Fibrobacterota > Chitinivibrionia > Chitinivibrionales > Chitinispirillaceae > JAAZBG01. The sequence goes on from CAYMGX010000078.1 coordinate 2,260, forward strand.
AGTTTGGAAAAACTGTAGAACCTGGCCAAACAACCAATATCGAATCTGACGTAGATATTACCGGATACCGTGCAGGACCATTGTTTAAGACTGTTTCAGTAAATTCTGATGCCGAAAATTCCCCAATAAAAAAGCTTGAAATCAAGATGAATATTGTTGCACCTGTAAGTTTATCAAAAACATTTTTATCAGGTCGCTCAAGCCTTGAAGAATCATTAGAAATTATTACAAAAAAGAATAACCTCCAAATAACGGGAATATTTTTCAAAGCAAATGACCAAAGTAATACTGCTCAATGGCAAAGTGACCTGAAGATCCCGGTGACATTTACATTAAACAAGCCGACATCAGATGGAAATGTTGCCAAATATCAATTGAAGATAAAATATCCCGCAACAAAAACATACATCAGCGGGACTTTTATTGTTCAAACAAATCATCCTGACAAGCAGATAATTAAAGTTAATGGAGAGGTTAATTCGCTTTAATAGACGGTAGGATGTTTTTAGTATGAAAATTTGAGTCCATTCTTAAAGGTCGATTTTAGGGAATAATTGCGCCGAAAATTGAGGAAAATTAACCACTTCTTTCCGTAAAGGGGCTTTTGTGAATGGGCTCAAATAAGTTAATGATGTCAAAAATGAATAATAGTAGAAATCTAGGGCTACGATTTACATGCAGTGCGAATGCTTATACAGACAGAGTGCTGTTCTTATTCTTTAACAGACTTGAAGATTGAAATTTTGACTTTTAGGTTAACTCTAATGCAAACGCAACGCAATTGAGAGGAATATATATGTGCCGTTTATTTGGCAATTTGGTAAAATTGGAAAGAGGTTTTAAAAGTTTAACTGTGCTGCTATTTGGTGCTGTAAACATATGCCTGCTATCTTCAGCAGTTACCACAAACGCAACTGAAAAAGTTGTAGATTTCAAAAAGGCGTTATCTATAGCTGATTCAACGCACCCTGAAATCCAAAACGGTTTATCAAAAATCAGGGAATTACAACAGCGAAAAATGCAGATTAAATCGAATTTACTCCCGCAGGTTTCTGCATCGGCCAGTTACAACCGTATTGGTGATGTGCCCCAGGGGAAAAAATATCTGCTTGGAAATTCAAATAATGATTTTTATACAGATATAACAGTAAAGCAGCTGGTGTACGCCGGGGGCAAATATAAGTATCAGATTTCTGCAGTTGATACATTGATAAAAAACGAGGCGCAACGGCTTCTGCAAATAAGAAGAACGGTTCGGCTCGCAGTTGCCCGCATGTACTTTGAAACAGTACGGGCAAAGTTTGCGGCCGGGGTTCAGCGCGATCTGATCCAGAGGACACAATCTCAGATGAATATTGCAGAACTGTTGTTCAATGGCGGCAAAATATCAAACCTTGATTTGATTCGCCTGCGCACACAAGTCCTTATCGTTCAAGGTCAACTGATCACGCTTGAGTCACAGGTAAGAACAAAACAGTTTTTACTCTCACAAACGCTGGGTGTTGTTGACACGTGCATAGTTGCTGATTCTGCATTACCAGAAAACATTGAAACTGTTACAGTAAATACTGCTGGTTTAGAAAATGAACTCAGAGAGTCCCCGGAACTTATAGCGGTACAATCTGCTTATCAGAAGCTGCAACTTGATAAGAAATCAGCCGAGGCCGATTATTTTCCTACGGTATTATTGAATGCAGGTTACAACCTTGAAGGTGGTGCAATTATATCTGATCAGCTGGGTGGAATAACTGACAACCCGAACTGGAATATCGGCGTTTCGATACATGTGCCAATATATCGCGGTGGTGGAATTCGGGCTCAGTTAGCACAGGCTGACGAACGTATTCTGCAGGCGAGGTATCTGATTGATCAGACAAATCTGAATTTAACCTCACGCCTGAGAACTGTTATGGAATCTATCAACGACAAGAAAGAAAAGATAAGCCTTGCAAAACAGACCCTTGAGTCTGCTGCAGAGACGGTCCGTACAGCAGAGCTTCGTTATGCAACCGGTGATCTAAGCGCCTTTGAAATGATAGATGCTCAGAGTATTTATGCACGGACACAACAGGATTACTTCACTTCCCGCATTGATTACCGGATTGCACTGGAAGAACTTGCTAATATTTGTCCATCAATAATTAAAGCAGAGGAGACATTACAATGAATTTTTATCGCATAACAGGCCTGATTTTATTGGCACTATTAATTGGTGGATGTGATGATTCAAAAGCGAAAGCCCAAAGCAGCATTATCCAACCGAAGAAAAAACCCGCTGTAAAAGCTATTGTTCTGAAACCACAGCCGATTGCATCAAAAATCAAGGTAGCCGGGACTTTGGATTCACGGATGCGCACATGGATAAATGCTCCATCAGAAGGTACCATACTCGCCCTAGATATTCGCGAGGGGAATCCGGTTTCGCCAGGTTTGGTGATAGGGTATGTAATGTCGGGTGATCAGCAGAACCTGCTCGCACTTGCTCAGACTGAATATGACCAGGCGCGCAGCAGTGCAGATGGCGACAGTTCTTCAAAAGTCAAGGCTTTGAAGTTGCGGCTTGACGCAGCAAAAACGCTTTACAAACCGGTGCCAATTGTGTGCCCGATCAAAGGTGTTGTAATCACAAAATCTGTTGAGCCAGGTGCTATTGTATCGGCTCGTCAACAACTTGCTGAAATCGCGGACATAGAACAACTTATTATAAAAAGCGCTATATCAGAGCAGTTTGCTTCCACAGTGAAGCCCAATCAGAAAGTTCGGGTGTTTGTTTCCGGATATGATTCAGCAATTGTTGGAAATGTATCGCTTATTTATCCCTCGGTTGACATCCGCAGCAGAACCATAGGCATTGAGATCACGATTGGTTCCCGAAAAAATCTTCGGCCCGGTATGAGTGCGGTTATCGAATTTATTGTAGCGTCAAAACAAGCAGCACTCGCATTACCTCATGATGCCGTTCTGGTACGTCCCAGTGGAGAGAAGATAGTGTTTACAGTTTCGGACAGTACCGCACATGCTCATACTGTTTCCACCGGCATAGAGACAAATACGATGGTTGAAATTACAGAAGGCCTCGCTGCTGGTGAGAAGGTAATTATTATGGGTCAGGACAACATTAGAGACGGGGCTGTTGTTAAAGTCATGGACACTCCCGCTCAAGGCGGGAAAGGCGGTCAGAAGAAATGAAGCTTTCCGACATATCAATCAAAAAACCCCGATCGATTATTGCTTTGACATTTGTATTATGGGTACTTGGCGTATTTACATTTCAGCGGCTGCCGGTTAACCTTCTTCCGGATGTAACCTATCCGATGGTCAAGGTATATGTCGACTGGAAAGGCGCAACTCCTAAAGACATAGAGGACAACATCGCTGAGGCGATTGAACAGAAAATGTCTACTATCGACAAGCTTGATTATCTTGAAGCGCAGTGTATGGAAGGGAGGTATCAGCTACTTGTAAACTTTAAATATGATGCCGACAGGGATATTGCTTATCAGGATGTGCTCTCTAAAATGAGTCAGGTGAGACAGAAGCTACCTAAAGATGCCAACGAGCCTCTTGTTTTTAAAGCTGATCCATCGCAGCTTCCGGTGATAGATCTGATAATCACATCAACCAGTCATAATCTGGCTCAGTTGCGTTCATGGGTTGAAAACTATCTTCAACCTGAATTTGTAACGGTCTCAGGAACTGCAGGGGCTGAAATAACCGGTGGACTTAACAGGGAGGTCAGGGTACTTATAGACCCGTTTAAAGTACAGTCCATGGGGTTATCTCCTGAAAAAATTGTCCAGCGGATACGTGATGAAAATACCGGAAATTCTATCGGCCGTATGGTTGTAGGTCGAAAGGATAATCTTGTAAGGGTCAGTGCCGAGTTTGCCGATCTTGAAAGTATCAGAAATATTGTGATCACTTATGACACACAGGGGAAATCGGTTTATCTCAAAGATGTTGCCCGAATTGAGGATAGTCATGATATTCAGCGTATCTTTACAAGAATAGACGGCAGAGAAGGTGTTAAAATGTCGGTTTTCAAGCAGGATGGTTTTAATACTGTCAATGTGGAAAAAGACATTCAAAAAAAGATAGCGGAGCTTCGACCATCGCTTCCAACTGGTATAAATATGTCGGTCTCGTATAATCAGGCTGATTATATACATTCTGCGAATAATGGCGTTAAAGATGCTGCAATTATTGCAGGAATTCTTGTTATGCTTGTGACGATCCTCTTTTTAAACGGATGGCGCAGAGTGTTTATGATCTTCATGGCGCTTCCGGTTTCGCTTTTCGGAACGTTTATTTGTATGAATGTTCTCGGTTTTTCAATTAATATCATATCACTTGGCGGATTGGTTGTTGCAATAACGGTGATACTTGATGACAGTATCGTGGTGCTTGAAAATATCACCCGGTTGCAGCATGCCAGGGTTCCCAATGCAATCAAGCTTGGCGTTGAACAGGTTGGTAAGCCGGTACTTTATTCAATGTTCACCTTTGTTGTCATTTTTCTACCGTTCCTTTTTATTCCAGGCCTTACATCGTTGCTTTTTAAAGAGCTTGGCATAACCGTGGCAATAGCGATAATATTTTCATTTTTTGTTTCAAGAACAGTTATTCCTGCATTGGCAATAATATTTTTCAAGAAAGAGTCAATAAAAACAGATGCCTCGGTTACACACAAAGAAGGCCCTGTAGCCGGTTTACTTCACATTGTCGAGAATGGATATTCGTATCTGTTATCGAAAACGCTCCGTCATGGAAAAATAATCGTAATTATTGTTGTGCTGGCTATATTTGGATGGGCACTAATGACAGCGCGCGATATTGGCAGTGAATTTATTCCTCAACCCGACGATGGTATGGTAACCGTAAAGGTAAAGCTGCCAACAGGTACTTCGGCTGTTGAAAACGAGAAAGTGCTTAAGAATATCGAAAAAGTTGCCCTTACACTTCCCGATATACAGACTGTTTCTGCACTTGCAGGTGGAAGAATATGGGGTTTAGTAACCTACGAAATTCCGCACGAAGGAGAAGTGAACATTCTTCTGAAACCAAAACTCAAACGAAAAACAAGTACTGATGAGTTTGTGGCACTATATGGTGATTCACTTTCCCGTGCTGCGAAATATCCCGGTGCAAAGATTAAAGTGTTTCATACAAAGATGAAAGGTATCCGGACAGTTGGCGATTTTGACGTCGAAATAGAAGTGTATGGTTCCAAGAATCTTGATATCAATGAACTGTATGCGACTGCAGCAAAAATTCAGGCAGCAGTTAAAGATGTAAAAGGGCTTGTCAATCTTGATGTATCCATGGATGTCAATAAACCTGAATATACACTGACATTTGATAAAGATCGTCTGGCAGAGTTTGGTATGTCAAGTTCACAGGCTGCGTTGACAGCCCGGACCCTTCTTGATGGCCAGATAGCAACGCACTATAAAGAGAGTGGCTTTTTCTACCCTGTAAAGGTTGTTGCTGACAGTATCTGGTTAACAGGAAGGGAGGATTTGCGGAATGTCCCATTGTTCGCAAAGAACTCTCAGGTTTACCTTAGGGATATTGCGACACTTAAACAAAATACAGGCCCGCTAACCATTGACCGTCGAGACAGAATGAGAATTATCAAGGTTACCGGTTCTGTGGCTGATGGTGATGTGGGTTCTGTAACCTCGGCAGTTTATAAAAAGGTCCAGGAAATTCCTCTGCCACAGAATGTTCACATAAAAGCCGGGGGGCAGGCACGCATGATGAAAGAGAACAATAAAAACATGCTGGCTGTGATTGGAATTGGTATTCTTCTGGCATTTGTGCTTCTTATCGTTTTATTTGAATCAATCACTCTGTCGTCAATAGTGATTCTGTCAATACCACTGGCGCTGACCGGTTTTATATTTGCGTTGTCAATCGCGAATGTTCCAATGGGTGTCACCGCTTATATTGGTATTATTGTTCTTATTGGAATGCTTATAAATCACTGGGTACTGCTCATTTCTTTCATTGAGGAAAAACGTGATGAAGGGGTGGAAAAGATTGATGCAATTGTCGGAGCCGCGACAACAAGACTCCGGCCGATCATTATGACCTATTTGGCTGCGGTGCTTGGACTGCTGCCGTTTGTACTGAATATTGGTGATGGCGTTGAGATTTTGCGGCCACTTGGCGTTTCTGTTGTAGGGGGAATCACCTTTTCGCTGCTGATTACGTTCTTTTTTATTCCAGTAGTTTATTCGATAGTACGAAGAAAAACTCATAAAAAATTAACAATAGGAAATGTTCAATGAAACTAACACCAACGCAGGCTCACATTGTATTTGCAATACTAATGGTGGGAACAATGACGTTTATCATGACCGGAGTCACATCGTTTGTAAACTCAGGCTTTACATTTCATTTTGTTAAATGGATGCAAAACTGGATTCTTGCTTACGCTGTTGCGTTGCCGATCATGATGCTGTTGTCACCACCACTCAGAAAATTTATCGGAAAGTTTACAAAAAAGTAAGTGATACTATAGATTACCAATAGGAGGCTTTAATTATATAATCCATACCATTATGTCCAGTATGTTACTGTTTACTTTTACTTTGACAAAACAACAATTTACATAATCAATCAGGGAGATTTCTATGACTATTTTTAAATTCACAGCAGTATCGGCAATAATACTTGGTGTTTTCTCTACAGGGTTTGCGGCTGATACGCAGTCTGTTGTCAAAAACTCAACATTTCAGAGCGAACTGAGTGGATTACGTAAATCAATCGTTCCTATGTGCGCTCAGTTGCAGGTAAGTACACCAGCAGTAAGTCAGGAAAAATTACTTGGCGAGATCGATCTAATTATTAGCAAATGGAAGACAATGACTGAAACCTACAAGACCAATCCACCTGCTGAATATGCAAAGGACCCTTCCTGGCAGGGCTATTTCGCTGAAGCACTTGATAATTTTCAAATCATGCGCGAGCGGACGGAGCAAGGGAACTACAAACGGGCCACGCAGTTCTGCGGTATGAATTGCGGTCTTTTTGTTACCATGAATCAAGTAAGTGGCGTTGACAAGGCGAGTGACAAAATGTTTATGGTCCGCAAAAATGTCAAGACGATGATGGATATGATTAAAGCAGGAAACTGGAAAGGTGCAACACATGTTAAGGAGCATACTGCAGAAATTGTAAAGGCTATGATGGCGTCAAAAGCTCCTGCTGAATCAGACATTGCTACATTCGGGCAGGATATGAAAAGCATAAACTCAGCTTACGAGGCATTTACCGGCACTTTTGAGAAAAAGGACGCAAAGGATTCCGGCGAAAAGTTCATGGCGTTTATGAAGACATTTTCCGGATCATATTCTAAATACCTGTAATAATCAGTGTAATGAATTAGCAGCTGAAATATTTAAAGCCATGCTCCTCCTTGCTTGCGGGGTGCTCTTTGGGGAGCGTGGTTTTTACCCTTATGGTAACTGTTTTGCGTCTGTGCAATGTATCAAAATAAAAAAAGAAGTTCACGATTATTCTGGAGATTAACATGAAGAAAACAACCTTTATTATAACTGTATTTTATACAATTTTTATAGCATCAGTTTCTATAGCTCAAGATTTGAAGGGTGTTTCCTTTGATGAGTATCTGAAAAAGTTCGACTATAAAGAACGCAAAAACATGAAGATCGAAATCGCTGAGATGATTGATTTATACAAACTGGGCACGGCTCAAATTATTGACATCAGGTTCCCTGAAGAATATCAGGCGTATAGCTTCAGTTTCATCAAAAATATTCCATTAAACGAACTTCCTGAGAGGCTTGGGGAACTTGACAAGTCTAAAACGATTATTACAGTGTGCCCTCATTATGACAGAGCCGAAATTGCAAGAACATATCTGACTTTAAAAGGATATCGTTCAAAATATCTGGTAGAAGGCGCTGTCGGTCTTGCGGAATATCTTAGAGGCGATAATGCGAAAAATTTTATCAATGCCATAAAGAAATAAGGAGAACCATTAATTATTACTCCGGCAATTAAATATTTCCCATATTTATTTTAATGTGCCACTGTTATTAGGAAATTTATATAAATTAGATATGCCGTGAGTCATATTTAGTTGCTGGAATAATAATTGTTCGATACAGTCAGGTCTAATACATGTTTTCCTTGTTGGTCCCAATTTCCAGATCACAGCATATTAAACAGGTATCCACCTACAACAGCTGTAACCCAAATCACTGCAATGATGGCTGCTACAAGTCTTTTCTTGAAAATGCTCGCCAGCATAGCCATTTCTGGAATTGCCATTCCAGCTCCGCCAATAATCAGAGCAATAACCGCACCCATGCTCATCCCTTTCTGCATAAGGGATAGGCCAATTGGTATAGCGGTTTCCGCTCTAATGTAAAGTGGAACGCCAATGGTAGCAGCAATAGGAATGGCAAGAGGATTTTGCTGACCCGCAATTCGAACTACAAAATCCTGTGGTATGTATCCATAAATTGCAGCTCCAATTCCAACACCTATCAACAAGTAAACCAACACTCCTTTAAAATCACCCCATGCTGTTATGAATGCAGCCTTAGATCGTTGTAAAAATCCAGTAGGCTTTGATGATTCGCCACTGCAACAGCAGCATGATTTTTTTGGAGATAATGTTCTCACCATGCTAGCCCCACCTGCTTTAGCAAGAACAACTCCGAAGAGTACAGCCCCTGAAAAAGTTACCAGAAAGTAAACAATACATGCTTTTAAACCCATCATCGCTGCAATCATTGTCAAGATTATGGGATTTAGTAGTGGCGAGGCTATTACAAACGACATCAATGGTCCAAATGGTGCTCCAGCGTTTAATAACCCAACTGTCATAGGAATGGTTGAACAAGCGCAAAAGGGGGTCAATGCACCAATTCCGGCACCGATAAAATTACCAAATATTCCCCCTTTTGAGAGCCACTTTCGAAGTTTTTCATCGGGGATATACTGTAGTACTAACGCAACAACGGTACTAATACCAAGAAAAAGTGCCGTTAATTCAGCCGTAATTAACAAGAAATACTCAAGTGTTTTGATAAATGTGTTCATGTTCCTCCATTGGTTGACAGTGTCAACTATTAGGTAAAAAAACTACTCTCGCAATGCTTTAGCCATTGCTGTAAGAGACTTCTTAACGTTCATGCGTGAATTAACCGGTATTCTTGAAATCAATTGCTCAAGTTTTGAAGCACAAATACTCCCTGCAAAATGAAGTGCTTGTTGACCTTTGTTTGTAATAGTAACACAACACACTCGGCCATCATCATGAAATTTGTGTTTCTTTACATATCCTTTTGTCTCAAGCCGGTTCACTATACGGGTTGCTCCGGACTTGGTAAAACCGAGTTTTACACCGATATCCTGCACGGGACAATTTGTGGTGACAGAAACCTTTTCAAGAGCTATATACTCCGGCATAGTGAGATCCTCACAACAAATACCATCCAGCCCTTTTGGACCAAAGTGCCAAACGATCTCTATCAGTGCCTGGATTAATTCGGACGTCTGTTCATTCATAGCTGAGGATTTTCGAGTTTTCTGCTGCATGTTAACAATATACGATAATATAGTTGACACTGTCAACTATATTTTTAACAACAACAGGTTGCTTCTTTGACATACTAATCCTGCAATTTACAGAAATGCTGCAAGAACAATGTACAGTGCAAAGCAAGTGGTACAAAAAAAATGACAAAAAGAATGTTTTGTCCCACACAATCTTCGAAATCATAAGATAATTCAAAGAGAATAAAATAAAAGCCCCGTAGTACTACGAGGCTTATTGACTCAACTGTTGTATGTCCTTACCTGTTCACACCGATAATGATCTTTCCTTCCACTATCTTCACAGTCCGCTGTGCCATTTGTGCAATACTGGGATCATGGGTTATCATTACGACCGTTGTTCCGGATGCATGTTGCTGCTTGATAATATCCATAACTTCTTTACCAGTATCAGGATCGAGATTGCCTGTAGGTTCATCGGCAAGAATAAGACGGGGTTTTTTGACCAATGCGCGTGCAAGCGCCACGCGCTGCTGCTGCCCGATACTAAGCTCAGAAGGCAGGTGGTCTTTTCTTGCAGTAAGTTCGACTTCCGCAAGAATGCTGTCGACAAGTTTGGTATCCACCTGTGCATTATTTGCAAGCGAGAGCCCTACACTTACATTTTCATACACAGTCAGATAGGGTACGAGGTTGAATGATTGAAAGACAAAGCCAACATTCGATCCGCGCCACTCAGATCTTTTTGTGACATCCCACCCGTAAATAGACTCGTTATTCCAGGATACTGATCCTTCATCGGGATGGCTCATTCCTCCAAGCGCAAGAAGTAAAGTACTTTTACCACTTCCGCTTGGACCGATAATGCTAAGAAATTCACCATCCTTTATTTCTATTGACGCATTGTCAAGCGCTTTTACAACACCATGTTTACGTTTAAAAATTCTTGATATATTGGTTGCTTTTAGCATAGTGTCAGTCCTCTTTCATAATTAGTGATGGGTCTACCTTTGTGGCATTGATCGCAGGTATTGCACTTGCCATAAACGCAATGATTGTTGAAATTACTACACTGTAAAGGGCATACATTGGCAGAGGATATACAGCTACTCCGGCAAGTCGGGGACCAAGCACAACTGCCAGAACAGAGCCAAGTGAGTAGCCAAAAATTCCACCAGCAAGACCGATGATTAGTGCTTTAAGAAGAAACAGCTTTAAAATCCACTTCGAATTGGCACCCATTGCCATGAAAATACCGATTTCTCTGCGTCGTTCATAGACATTGGCGAACATATAATTGGCTATACTTGCCCCGCCAACAACCAGAATTACAATAAGCATGACAAGAGAAATTCGTTTCATGACTGTATTTGCTCGTATTTGTGTTGAAACGATCTGACTGATTGTAACTACTTTTGCATCGGGTAGCAATTTGTTAAGCTGCTGGATAAGGCCAGTTGAGATTGTAGAGCAGCAGCCAACAATTTCAATGGAATGGAGTACGGAATCCTTTCCTGTGAGTTTCTGTACTGTTCGAAGATGAGCAAACAGACGCCCGTCATCGACGGTACCGGTAATTGGTAAAATCGCCTCTGTAACAAAACGTTTGTTTAGCACAGTCAAAGAATCACCTTCTTTAATACCAAGTGAAGCTGCAATGTCTGCACCAACAAGTACAGCATCAGGATTCAAATCTTCGATAATTCGTTTTCGTATCTGTGTTTTTGTTGTATCGGTAATACCCGGAATATTAGCAGTAACACCGCAACTTTGAGGTTTTGAAAAAACACCCAATGCACCCTGCCAGGTTGCCTTTGACTTGAACTCGCTTCTGGGCAGAATTCCTGTCAGTGTTGCTTTTCGTGTACCCAATTCAACAGGAATACTCAGCTTTGGTGACAAGTTGTCAAGGCCGTGAATTCCGCTACTGGTTAGAATTGAAACATAACTTTCGGGAATTTCTGACTGTTGAAAATCCGCACTATAGTAATCCTGCACCGTTGCATCCTTGGCCAAAAGGAGAATGTTTGCACCGAGTGCGTCAAGCTCACCAGCGACAGCTTTTTCAGAATAATGTGTGGTACTTTGAATTGCAACCATGACAGCAATTCCAAGTGAGACTGCAACAAGACTTGATATCAATTGACTGTTGCGCTGAAATAGTTCTCTTAAAACGATCTGTTTTATTTTCATTTAAACCCCATAGTAGATACATGATTAATGGCATAAGAATATTATCTAACTTCCAGCGCCTTGATTTTCGCGCTTTGCACTTTTATAATAGAATCCTGAGAATTCATCTGTTGTTTCATTTCTTTCACGGCTTCAATAAGTACCGCGGTGAGTCTGTCATATGTAACAGATTTGAATCCATCTTTGTCAGTATATACTACTTCAGGTAAAACCGTTTCGACATCCTGAGCAATAAGCCCGATCTCTGTTCCATCAGGAAAAAACTTTCGCGGAAAATCTGTTTTATTCCACGTGTATGTTACACCCTGAAGCTTCATCACTTTATCCAGCGAAGAAGTTATCGGAGCTATGTTCTCTTTGTAACGACGATCAGAACATGCACCTGGAGCACAACTGCTTCCAGCCGAACATGATTGTAATGAACTTAAAATATCCGCTTTTGTTAGTTTACCTGTAAGTACCTTGCCAATTTTACCTGGTGGAAGGAGTACGACAACTGTTGCTTCTGTCATGGGACTTATTAGTTGACACTGTTTAATAAACTCCTGACTTTCGGGAGCTGATGGGTCAGCTTTCATCGCAACAACAAATTTTTTATAACTCGAATCATTTACAAAATCGTTAACACCCGACCAGGATTCTGCATTGAGCTTCGTAGTTGCATTTTGAAAAGCAACAAGTGTCACCTTTTGTTCCTGAAGCGGTTTAAGTGTTTTGAGCATCAGCTCAGATACACTAACACCTTGCTTAAGCTGTTCTGCGGTGACAGTGCTTTGATATCCGCCAGTGATAACACCATTTGGAGCAATCACCAGAACCAATGGAAGGTTGACAGGCCGGATACCGTACTTATCGGCAATCTCTTTGTTTGACGGGTCACTTAGCTTTGCATTGTAAACCGCCATTTTTTTTGGCAATGACTTGTTAAAAGCAGCAATAGTTGATGACATCATAGAAAATGCACTATCCTGTGCTTCATAGAAAATCAGACCTAAAAATTTCCCCGCAGTTGACGCCTCGGCAATAGCAGACTTTGCATTTGCAGGGGCAGCAGAGGTTGCCACAAAGTACAGCAGCACCCCAAGAATAAATGTAAATGGCTTACTAGTCATGATTAGTACCTTTCTGGATGTTTGATGAACTTTTTTTGGAAATCGGATCTGCACTTATTTCCTGCTTTACAAATTTAGCTTTCATTTTGAGAGCGAAATTAACCAGGACAATCATTACTGGAACTTCAATGAGAGGACCGATTACGGCTGCAAATGCTTCCTGTGATGCGATACCGAAAACGCCCACTGCAACGGCAATAGCGAGTTCGAAATTATTACTTGCAGCAGTAAATGAAAGACTCACAGCTTCCTTATAATTGATTTTGAGTTTTCGGGTAACGAACATAGATCCAAAAAACATGATAAGAAAATAGATTGACAGAGGAATAGCTACCCGCACAACGTCAAGGGGCAGTTCAACAATTGACTTTCCTTTATACATAAACATAACGAAAATTGTAAACAGCAGTGCAATGAGGGCTATGGGTCCGATTTTTGGCATAAATTGTTTTGTGTACCACTCTTCTCCCTTGATCGGTTCTAGTATCATACGAGTAAGAAAACCCGCTCCGAATGGAATTCCAAGATATATTCCCACACTAACCGCAACGCTTTTCATTGACACATGCACCACCTGGCCTGCGATGCCAAAAAGTGGCGGTAGAACGGTTACAAAAATGTATGCATACACCGCAAAAAAGAGTACCTGGAAGACTGAGTTAAATGCGACTAGTGCTGCTGCATATTCGTTATCACCCTTTGCCAGACTGTTCCAGACAATAACCATTGCAATGCAGCGGGCAAGTCCGATAATTATTACACCGGTCATCAGGTGTGGTTGACCGCGCAGGAATAATATGGCAAGCACAAACATGAGTACCGGTCCGATAATCCAGTTTTGTACAAGTGATAGAGAAAGTGCTTTCTTATCTGAAAAGACCCCGCCAATCCGCCGGTAATTTACTTTTGCAAGCGGTGGATACATCATGATAATAAGACCTACAGCAATCGGTACCGACGTTGTACCAACGCTTAATTGCGACAACAGATCAGACGTTGTCGGGAATAACCATCCGATTGCAACCCCAAGGCCCATGGCAATAAAAATCCACAAGGTTAGATATCGATCAAGAAATGATAAACGTTTTTCATTTTCAGCCATTTCGAGCCTCTTTCGAATTAAGATTTTCGGGAAGTCCTTCGACAAATCGCCGGATATCATCACGCACTCTCCGGTAAATCCCGAGAGCTTCATCTTCGGTCTTTGCACTCTTCGCAAGTCTTGGAGGATCATCAAAACTGATATGAAACCGATTTACTTTACCCGGGAAAATCGGGCAGCTTTCGTTGGCGTTATCGCAAACGGTGATTACCCAATCAAACGGGACATGTTTTATTTCGTCAAGATGTTTTGAACGGTGGTTCGAAATGTCAACACCAGCTTCCGCCATTACCTTGACAGCATTAGGATTCAATCCATGTGTTTCGATGCCTGCAGAATATGATTCAATGCAATTGGCCTTGAGGTGCTTTGCCCATCCTTCGGCCATTTGGCTCCGGCAGGAATTGCCAGTGCACAGAAAAAGAATGTTCAATTTTGCCATAATGCTACCCTTTACTCTATTTGTTGAACGTGTCTATTATACTACTAAGCTCAAATAGTAGTGCTTCATTCATTTTTACACAATGAATCCAGCCCATCCGATGTGATTCCTTCTATTTTTATACTATCACTAAGGATATGCTTATCCTGTTCTAACAGTGAAATGGTGAACCTGACAAGCTCATTGATTTCCGGACATCTATCAGTTTCTTCGGCCAGGCGATAATACACCCAGCGGCTATCTTTTCTTGAGTTAACAAGTCCAGCCTGTTTAAGAATTGACATGTGCTTTGAAACCGTTGATGGAGCAAGTCCAAAAAGATCGATTATCTGACAGACACACAATTCGCCCTTACGCAGGGCAAGGAGTGCCCGAACCCGGTGGGCATCCGAAAGAGCCTTTGTAATCGCAATAAAGTCATCAATGTCAGGTTTATTGTACAAATTCATACAAACTTTTCTCCGATATCATGCAGTACGGTCGTTCCATCTTGAATTCCAATCAGGTTTAAAAACCTTTTTGCTATAGTATACTCAATATGTCGATAATTCGCCATATAGCGAAATATAAATAATCACGCTTTCCGATGTATGATATTTTTAATTATTTACGATTGTCGCAGAGTAATTTTATAAGTTGTTTTAACCTGCGCAATTATATAGAGCGTAAACGCCCGGTTCGTTGGCCCATTGCAAACAATCGGGAAAATGCATCAACTGCAGGATATGCTGCATCATCCCATCGCCATTGCCAGTTACCATGGAGTTTTGCAGGGTCATTAATCCGCGCTTCTACTCCTAATGTCAATATATCCTGTAATGGTATAATTGCCACCGAAGCTTTTGATTCAAGTGCCATTTCAATTAATTTCCAAACAATTTCAACAGGATTGTCAGAGACAAATCCGGAATAGTTTTGAATTCTTTGCAACTCCTGAGTAGTTGCTTCTGATTGAAGCCATCCGAGTGTTGGTAAATTGTCGTGAGTACCGGTATAAACAATACAATTGTCATCATAATTTACCGGTAAATATGGATTGTCCAGCGTATCGTCACCAAAGGCGAATTGAAGCACTTTCATGCCAGGGAAAGAATAGCGTTGTATCGCCTCTTTTACATCATCGGTAATAATTCCCAGATCCTCACATATAACTGGAAAATTTGTAAACGTATCCCGCAAAGTGTCAAATAAATCATACGTCGGGACATCCTTCCATGCGCCATCAACTGCTGTTGGTTTACCTGCGGGAATTTCCCAATACTGCACCAACCCTCTGAAATGATCTATCCGGACAATATGATACAATGAAAACAGATGACGCATTCGCTTTATCCACCATGTAAAACCATTGCGTTTATGTTCATTCCAGTTATATACAGGATTGTTCCATAGTTGTCCGGTAGCACTGAAATAATCAGGTGGAACACCGGATACTGCCACCGGTTGTTTATTATTGTCAAGTTTAAAAAGCTGAGGATCTGTCCATGTTTCGGTACTGTCAAGAGCAACGTAAATCGGCATATCACCGATTATTGAAATACCTTTTTCAGTGCAATGCGCCAGCAGTCTTTTCCACTGTTTCATTGCAAAGTATTGAAGTACTTTTTGCAGGTGTAGTTCTTCCTGGTAATGTTTTTTGAGCATTTCAATTGAACCTTGCTCACGGTCACGAATCGCTGTATCCCAATCTGTCCATGGTTTTTTATTGTTAAATCCAAGCACTTCAAACATCGCATAATCATCAAGCCAGTGCTGGTTCTCTTTACAGAATTCAAGGTAGTGATCGTCAGGCCGGAATCGCCGGGCTGCACAGACAAGCAGAGGCATTTTCAGCGTTTTTGTTGTATCATAATCAATAGTCTCCGATGATGTTTCCGGTAATCCTGCAAGTTCCTTGATTGTCAACAATCCATCATCCCGCAATAAGTCAAGAGAAA
>CAYMGX010000079.1:0-18567 GCA_964390065.1 uncultured Fibrobacter sp.
TCTTCAACCTTGCTGAAAAACACCTTATTATTTTCGAAGGTGATATTAATTGAATCGCCATCGTGGAATTTATCAAGCAGAAACTCCTCAGCAAGAGGATCTTCGATGTAACGCTGTACCGCACGACGAAGAGGACGGGCACCGAGCATTGGATCAAAACCCTGATCCACAACATACTCTTTTACCTCTTTGGTGATAAGAAGCTTGATATTTCTATCGACAAGACGGCTTTGAAGATCATTAAGCTGAATGTCAACGATCTGTGAAATCTCCTTCTTTGTCAATGGAAAGAACACTATAGTTTCATCAATACGGTTGATAAATTCGGGATTGAATATTCTTTTCAGTTCATCCATTACCTTTGACTTCATGGATTCGTAATCAGTATCAAACGTTGGCTTACCAAAACCGACCGTGCCCGTTTTCTTGACATCACGGGTACCGGCATTTGATGTCATAATAATAATGGTGTTACGGAAATTCACGTGACGCCCATACGAATCTGTCAACAGACCATCATCAAGTATCTGCAGCAGAATATTGAAAACATCCGGATGTGCTTTCTCTATTTCATCAAGGAGAATAACCGAATAGGGTTTTTTCCTGATTTTCTCAGTGAGCTGTCCGCCTTCTTCATAGCCGACATATCCCGGAGGTGCACCAACAAGACGCGAAACCGCAAACTTTTCCATATATTCGGACATATCTATTCTGACAAGCGCATCTTCACTGTCAAAAAGCGACTGAGCCAGTGTCTTTGCAAGTTCTGTTTTTCCAACACCGGTAGGTCCAAGGAAAATAAAAGACGCAATCGGCCGTTTCGTATTGTGCAAACCAGCCCGTGATCTGCGGATACTTCGCGCAATTGCCTCAAGCGCCGGATCCTGACCTATAACACGTTTACGCAATTCCTCTTCAAGATTGAGAATTTTCTTCGATTCCTCTTCGGCAAGTCTTGACAAAGGAATACCTGTCATAGTCGCGACAACTTCTGCAATCGTCGCTTCATCAACAAGTAGCCGTTCCTCCGCTTTCGACTTACGCCAGAGCGCTTTTTTCTCAATCAGCAGACCTTTCAACTTTTCCTGTTTGTCACGAAGTTTTGCAGCGCGTTCAAACTCCTGCTGCTCAACAGCTTTTTCCTTCTCACGGACAACATCACTGATTTCCATTTCCATATCACGGATTTCAGTTGGTATTTCCATGCTTGACAAACGCTTGCGCGCTCCCGCTTCGTCAATAATATCAATCGCTTTATCCGGTAAGAACCTGTCTGACACATAACGGTCTGACATTTTTACTGCAGATTCAATTGCCTTATCGGAATATGTGACCTTGTGATGATCTTCATATTTGACACGAAGGCCGGAGAGAATCTGGATCGTCTCAGATGCACTTGGCGGATCTACCATGATCGTCTGAAAACGGCGCGCAAGTGCACCATCTTTTTCGATATACTTTCTGTATTCATCAAGCGTTGTAGCACCGATACACTGTATTTCACCGCGCGAGAGTGCCGGCTTAAAAATATTTGACGCATCGAGACTACCTTCAGAACCGCCAGCTCCGACGATTGTATGAAGTTCATCAATAAAGATGATGATATTATCGTTCTTCTGAAGCTCGACCATCAGAGCTTTCAAACGCTCTTCAAATTGGCCGCGGTATTTTGTACCTGCAACCATTGATGCCATATCAAGATTGATAACACGTTTATTTTCAAGAACCTGAGGGATACTCTTTTCGTAAACTTTCTGCGCAAGCCCTTCAACAATTGCCGTTTTTCCAATACCCGGTTCACCGATTAGCACCGGATTATTTTTCTTGCGACGGCTCAATATCTGAACAACACGCTCAATCTCTTTTTCGCGGCCGATAACCGGATCAAGCTTACCCTCGCGCGCCATTTGTGTAAGATCCCGCCCAAAATGGTCAAGGAAAGGTGTCTTGCTCTTCTCTTTAGCAGCAGCACCGGCAACAGTTTCACCGCCCCTGAGCACACGGCTGATCTCTTCCTTGACACGATCGTACTCAAGACCTGACGCTGCCAGTGCATTAGCTGCCGCAGACTCAGTATCTTTCATAAGCGCAAGCAGCAGGTGTTCGGTTCCAATATATTTATGCGACATCGAACGAGCCTCATTGGCTGCAATTTCAAGCACCTTCTTTGCACGTGGTGTAAACGGAAGCATCTGCCCGATGGTCATCATGCCGCCCGTTGACGTAATCGTTTTTTCGATACTGGTTGTCAGTTCGTCAAGATCAACACCCATGCTTCTCATTACCGCAACCGCAACTCCATCACCCTCCTTGATCAGGCCAAGCAACAGATGTTCGGTTCCGACATAATCATTACCCAGACGCACAGATTCTTCACGTGCGATCTGCATAACCTTTTTTACCCTATCAGTAAACATCCCATTCATCATTAATCCATTTCCTCTGGTGAATATACACTACCCTGACACAGCCGTAGTATGCTAAACTGCAAAGCTATGCCATATAAGCATATATATCCATCCTATGAATGTAAAGTACTTCTTTTCCTTTTTCGCTTTGTAAGCTGTTCCCGAACCAGATTTGCTCTCGATATCATAATTTCTGTTTCATCCATCTTTGAACCAAAAAATACCTGAAGATGTGCAGGAAGAGCAAACAGCGTGATACGATTAAGCTCTTCAATCGTAATAGCATCAAATAAACCACACTCAATACCGATTCTAAGCGCTGATGTCAGATTCATGCACTCAGCCACACTGAGCGTTCTGGCATGTAAAAGAATACCATAGGCTCTGTAGATTTTATCCGTTAATTCAAGCCGTGCTTCCTTAAGAATCTTCTCACGCGCATCAAGTTCATAATTTGCTATATCTTTGATAATTTTTTGCGTATTTTTTATGAACTCACTTTCATGAGCACCCATCGTTGCCTGATTGGACAACTGGAACAGATTCCCAAGAACTTCAGAGTGTTCTCCGAAAAAACCCCTGGTCGAGATTCCCATCTGACTTGCACCCTGCAATACTGCATCAACAGCTTTAGTTAATACAAGCCCCGGAAGATGCATCAAAAAGGATATACGCAAACCGGTTCCGCTGTTTGTAGGACAACAGGTTAAAAAGCCCCGCCTTGTATCAAAAGCAAATTTAAGCCGCTGACCGAGAAGATCATCTATTGAGTTGATAGCATCCCATACCTCACCGGGCTGGAAACCGCTATCCATGCATTGCATACGGATATGATCCTCTTCATTAATCATAATATTGATTCTGCGTGATGAATCGTAGGCAACACCTCGCTCGCCATCAATACTGAGCATATCCGGACTGACCACCCGCTCCTCAACAAGAAACTGCTGTTCGAGCCGCTTGATATTCGCGAAATTTACAACATCAAAATATCTGAATTTGCTCTCTTTTTTCAGCACACCCGATACTTCATCAAACACTTTTTTGCGTTCATTTGGTGACGCCGATGATGGAAATCGGTGTGCAGCGATATTTCGCGCAAGCCTTGCTCTGGTCGATATAATTACCGACGTTCCCTCTCCCTGATTATCAAACCAGGCGGGAAGTTTACTCATTTTTTCACCGGAAACGATCTGAGCTTCAGAATTCATCATACCCCTGCTGTCTGCTTCAGACTATGTATTGCATCACGTAACTGTGCCGCCTGTTCGAACTCCTCATTCTTAATTGCAGTGGCAAGTTCGTGACGAAGCCGTTTTATCTGCCCCGCAACTTCAGTTACTGCAGTGGCTCCGTTATATTTCTTTCCTTTATGGACTGATGAACCATGAACCTGAACCAGCAAATCATCAATCTCAGTTTCAAAAGCGGTATAGCATTGTGCACATCCAAGCCACCCCTTCTGTTTGAATTCCGAATATTTTAATCCGCACTTTGTACAAATTTTGTCAGGAATCTGCGGTACCTGCTCTGATAACTGTTCAAAAACCGACTCCCCGACAGATATGTTTATTCCCTTTTTTTTGGCACAATCTTCACATAAATGAAACGTATGCGTTTCATCATTGGTGATCTGGGTCAGATGCACACTCGCTGGATTAATTCCACAGTCATCACATTTATTCATTTCACAACCTCAGTTGACGTCATCCAGATATGTTTTCCATAAAAATATAATATGAGCGCCAGGAATACTAAGTAGTCGTTACAAATTATGCCGGTTTTTTAATTAATTGTTGAAAGCATGATCACCATACTTGATCGGGGTACATAACTGTATCCACTGCAGTTGTAGTAGTCAGGACAATCTTTGGGGTTGTTCTTTTCGCAGGACATCCAATAAATGTATTTTTCTACTTTCTACTTTCTACTTGCTACTTGCTACTTGCTACTTGCTACTTAAGACTGCCCGCCCTACTCACTCACAGTCTGATTCTCATAACTTCCAGCCTGCATCATCCCATCTTCAAGATACAACACCCGGTTGAGCCCGTTTGTCAATTGAGCGTTATGTGTTGCAATAACAAAGGTCTGGTTTAAGGTTGTGTTTGCTTTCCTGAAATAATCAAGAAGGTTCTCACCATTCTTTTTGTCAAGATTTCCGGTAGGTTCATCAGCAAGAATCAGTGCCGGATCGTTGAACAGTGCCCGTGCGAGCGCCACCCTCTGACGCTCTCCACCACTAAGCTCGGAGGGGAAATGTCCCATGCGATTTGATAATCCAAAAATATCAAGTAACTCTTTACCGCGTTTATTGCATGCATCCCTGTCTTTACCGGCAATAAGGCCGGGTATCAAAACATTTTCAAGTGCTGTGAAATCAGGCAACAGATGATGAAACTGAAAAACAAATCCGATGTGCTGATTTCTGAACGCTGCAAGTTTCTTCGCAGACATCGACCGCAGATCATTACCAAGCACCGAAACACTGCCTGCATTAAAACTGTCAAGACCGCCAAGAATCTGCAGCAGTGTCGTTTTACCAGCTCCACTTATTCCGACAAGTGCAATCATGTCACCATGATAAACATCAAAGGAAACATCCTTGAGAACATCAAATTTCCCATTGTCATCCGTAAATGTTTTTTTAAGATGCTCTACACTAACTATTTGTTCAGGCATGTATTGTTTCCTGTTTCCTTGAGAAACCATTGAATGGCACCTTTTGTATTAGAGAGTACCAATTTTTACACTTCCAGCTCTTACTCATACCGGATTGATTCTGCCGGCAGCAATACCGATGCACGCCATGCAGGATATATAGTCGCAACCCAGCAAATTACATTTGCCGCAATATAAACAGAAATAACATCGAGAGGTCTCAGGATCACTGGTAAGGTATTAATAAAATACAGGTCACCGGGTATGGGAATCAGATGATATTTATACTGTATAAAACAAAGCAGCACACCAAATGCAACGCCTATTGTTGATCCTATGAAACCAATGACAATTCCGTTGAACATGAACACTCTCATGACAGCTCCGGAACGGGCTCCCATACTCATAAGTATTCCAATCTCACGGCGTTTTTCAAGAATCATCATTATAAGTGATGAAATAATATTAAACGCAGCTACTACCATGATTAACGAAATAACAATAAAAATGATCAGTTTTTCAAGTTTCATCCATTGAAACAGCGATTTATTCTGCGCCTGCCAGTCCATTGACCGGTATGGATATCCACCAAGATACTCGCGCAGATCAATTACAATCTTATCAGCTTTGAACATGTCATCAGTGCGGATATGAATTCCCTCAACACCATTATAATTAAGTAATGTCTTTGCAGACTTTATTGAAATGTAAACAAGGTTAAGATCATACTCATACATGCCTGTTTCAAAGACGCCGGAAACAGTAAAGCGACCCATTTTGGCCACCGGATCATCCTGACCATCAACAGCAACAAGACTCATAAGCACAATCTCAGATCCCTCACGAATACCCATTTTATTAGCAAGCCCGGTACCAATAAGAATGCCCGGAAATTTACGTTCTCGAAGTGATACCACACTATCAAGTTCGAATTTGCCGAATTTAATCGACTTGGCCAGATCTGTTACCGTTTTATCAAGTGAATCATCAATACCGTTGATAACTACACCCTCCTGAATTCTGTCATGCTCAACGCCACCTTTACCTGTAATAAAAGGTGATGCACCGGTTACATGAGGATGTTTGAGAATTTCAGTACGGAGTGAATCATAGTTCTCAACAGGAACACCATGATATTTTAGTATGCTTGCATGAGCAAATGTACCGACAATCCGGTCACGAACCTCTTTTTCAAATCCGTTTGCAATTGATAATGCAACAACAAGCACAAAGCTACCAACACAAACACCGATTGCAGAGATGTAGGTTATCAGGGAGATAAACCCGATTTTCCGTTTACCTCTAAGATACCTGAGCGCTACAAACCATTCCATTGATGCCACGGGAGAATTTCCTGTCTGTGAAGAAGAAGTGCCTCACCCCCCGGCCCCCTCTCCACAAGTGTAGAGGGGGAGCAGGAATTCCTACTCCCCCCTCTACGCTTGCGGAGAGGGGGGTTGGGGGGTGAGGCTTCATTATTATTCCGGACGCATTAGCGGGAACAGTACGACATCACGCAGCGTTGATGCATTCGTGAGCAATGCTATTATTCTGTCAATACCCATTCCCCATCCGCTGATCGGCGGCATTCCGAATTCCATACATTGCAGAAAATCGTAGTCAACATCCATGGTTTCCTTGTCACCATGTGCACGCGCCTCAGCCTGCTGCTTGAAACGCTCGGTCTGATCAATCGGGTCAACAAGCTCAGAATAGGCGTTCACCACTTCCCATCCGTTGACAACAAGCTGAAAACGATCGACTGTTAACGGATTAGAATCATTTTTTCGTGCGAGCGGTGACAGATCCAGTGGATGCCCGGTGATAAACGTCGGCTTGATAAGCTGCGGACGTGATACCTTCTTGTAAAGAAGATCAATCAGTGTTCCACGACCAGCACTTGCAATCTCGACATCAGTTTCGAACCGTATTCCTTGTCTGTCAATCTCCTTCATGAGTGCCTCACGGGTATCAAACTTGTCAATATCGACACCGCAATCCTTCATAATAAGCTCTCTGAACGTATATCGGGGCCAGTCTCCGCTGAAATCAATTTCGGTACCTTCATAGGTAACCTTGAGACCGCCATTGACCGCCTCAAGCAGATGCTTGAACAGCGCTTCAGTAAAGTTCATATTGTCAACATAATTCCAGTATGCGCAATAGTATTCAAGCAGCGTAAAATCGGGCAGATGTGATGCATCCATGCCCTCGTTTCTGAATGAACGGGCAAATTCATAGACACGGTCAAATCCACCGGCAATCGCGCGTTTGAGATATGTTTCCGGTGCAATTCTAAGGTAAATATCAATATCAAGTGCATTGTGATGTGTCAAAAACGGACGGGCAAGTGCACCGGTTGCTTTATTGGTCAATACCGGTGTGTCAATTTCTGTAAAGCCGTTATTATCAAGATAATTTCTGATCGTACGGATTATCTGTGTACGCTTGATAAAACGAGTCCGTGATTCCTCTGATGAAATAAGATCAAGATAGCGTTTTCTCAAACGGATCTCCGGATCTGAAATGCCATGCCACTTTTCCGGGAGCGGACGCAGCGTTTTAGTAAGGAATGTAAAGTTATCAATATCAATTGTTTTTTCACCTGTCTTGGTGGTAATCACTTCCCCCTCAATACCGATAAAATCACCAAGGTCAATAAGACGCTTGAAATCATCAAACTTTTTATCCCCGATTTTATTCTTCTGAACAGCAAACTGCACTTTCCCATCAACGTCATAGAGATGACCAAATGCCAGTTTTCCGAAATACCTTAGAGAAATGATACGTCCTGCAACTTTTACCCCTTTTACGCCATCAGCCAAAACAGCGGCTTCTGCCAAACGGTAATTTCTGTCAAAACGCTCTGCATACGGATGATACCCAGCCTCCCGAAGCTGCGAAACCTTCTCAAGCCTTATCTTCATCTGCTCATTCATCTGTTCAACCGAATTCAAATCACCTTGTGTTTCCACCAACTCAAACTCCATCAAAATATGTATAAATTAGTAATAATCAATTGATTTTTAAAAAAACTATGCTGTTAACAGGGGCACAACACTGTTCAGAAACATACTGAACCAATAGAAAATACTTAATACTTGGTGATGGATTACTAAGAATCTTATAAAACGACTAAAAAAGTTGAGTGTGATTTGTGATTGGGGTACCTGAAGGTGATGTTACGACATCAGTTATCGATCAAGCCTCGTAGCCGCACCCTGGCCGATCATCTCAATCACCTTGAAACCAATAACCGCACACGACGTTGCCACGTTCATTGAGTTTTTAAACCCGTAAAGCGGGATCTCTATAAGATTGTCACACATTTCGAGCACGTCTTTATGTACTCCGAGCGCCTCGTTACCGAAAACAAGCCCGAGCGGTGATGGATACTCTGTTTCCGTGTAGATCTTTGATGTCGTCGTTGTTTCTGCGGCCCATACCGGAATGTTTTTATTTTGTAAATATTTGACAGCATCAACTGTTTTCTCAAAATGCTTCCAGGGAACATAATCAATTGTGCCCAGTGATGTCTTCGCGAGCTTGATATGAGGCGGGTGTGCTGTGTAGCCACACAGAAAAAGGCCTCTCACCCTAAGTGTATCACATAACCGGAAAATTGAACCGACATTGAACGCACTTCGCAAATTATCAAGTATGATATACAACGGATTTTTCGGCAGCGCGTTATAAGCATCGATACTTATTGCTGCATCAAACTTACGCACCTCCATCATGGTGGTTTCAATATCACCGATTTTCAGTTTACCCCTGCCACCCATTTTTTTTCCTCATCTCCGCCCAAATCAGTAAAAGCGCACCAGCAAGGAACAGTACCGAAACTGATGACATCCCGATCCTTGACGCAAGTGTCGACTCAACCCCGGCCTTATGCGTAACGTACGCAACAATACCGACAACTGCTGGTCCGATTATTACCGCAAATCTGCTCATAACATTATAAAAGCCAAAATATTCCGCACTTTCCGATGCGGGAATCATTTTTGCATAATATGATCTGCTCAAAGCCTGAATTCCACCCTGTGCAAGTCCGCTTAATGCTGCAAGAATAATAAAATGAAGTTCGGTCTTAAGGATAATTGAACCGATCCCCGATACCGCGATGTAAATTCCCAGACCGACAAGTATCATGACAAATGCACCAACTTTACGTGAGAAATATCCGAAAAGCAGTGATGACGGAAACGCGACAAACTGAACACATAACAACGCGATCATCAGCGATTTCGTCGTCATTCCGATTGCCATACCGAAATCAACCGACATTAACACAAAGGTATTAAGCCCATCAATGTATAACCAATAGGAAATTAAAAACATAAGCAGTGTTGGATTGTCAAGTATTTTACGAGTGGTTTTCCTGAGATTCCGAATACTTCCGTGTAGTATCGGTAAAAAACCAGTGGTTTCAGAATAAAACTTTTCTTTAACAAACAAAATTATGGGTTGAGAAAAAACAAACCACCATATTGCCGCAGTCAGAAATGATACCTTTACTGCATCAGCAACACTGTTAAGCCCAAACTTTTCTGGATAACTTACCATCGTGACATTAAACAGAAATAAGATACCGCAGCCGAGATACCCTATTCCGTAACCCCGTGCGCTTACTATATCCATTGAATCTTTTTCGCAGATATCAACAAGCAGCGAATCATAAAACAGATTCCCGCTGTTATACGCAACGCTTGCGATTGCAAAAATGACCAGTGCCACGATCCATTGGCCCTGACCAATGAAAAACAGCATGCCCGATGATGACACTCCGACAATCATGAAAAAAACAAGAAATTTCTTTTTAGCCCGCCCGGCATCAGCAACAGCACCCATCAGTGGTGACAAAACAGCGACAATCAGACCTGCGACAGCATTGCCAAACCCAAGCCTTGCAGTACTGATCGTCGGCTCAACACCCACAGACCAGAATGTCTTGAAAAAAACAGGAAAGAAACCAGCCATAACGGTTAGTGCAAATGCTGAATTTGCCCAATCGTAAAGACACCATGAAAAGATCTGCTTTTTATCATTTGCCATCAGGTCTTCTTTTCTTTCTTCTCAGCAGCAGGAAACAACACATTATTCAAAATCAACCGGTAACCGGGAGAATTCCGGTTAAGTTCAAGCATCGTCGGCTTGTCGCCTACCGCATGACTTACATCCTCAGGATCATGGCCGCCAAGATAGGCAAATTCACCCTTACCTACAAGTCCATGGATATAATTTACCATTGATGTTCCAGGAACCTCTCCAAGTATTATGACACTTTTCTTAATCACTTTTCTATTAAATGATGTCAATAATCCATGATATCCTTTTATGGTGCTCCGGTGATTCTGTACGAGCATTGAGGGTACCGGGTCAAGCTTTGCGCTGAAATCAAACAGTGTAAAATCCTTTGCATCAATACGCAGCGGTGTATTTACCATGTTGACATCGATATTGTCAAAATAAGACTCAAGTGGATTTGTCTGTATGGTAAATTTTTCAAATGCCATGCAATTATCAAAATTTAATTTTAGTTTGTAATCAGGGTCAACGCCGTCTCCATCATATACCTTATCAACAATATCCGTTCCAAGTGCTGCAAGCGCAATCTCGAGTGTATTGGTTGCACTGCACATTGCAAAGAGAAATCCGCCGTTTTCAACATAATTCCGGATCGTAAGTGCGACTGCCTTTTTGCATTCACTCACCTTGGAAAATCCAAGTTCCTTTGATGCCTTCTCCATATCAAGCTTATTCTGCTGATACCAGGTTGCGCGGGAAAATCCATTATAAAATTTACTATACTGACCGGTAAAGTCCTCATGATGCAAATGAAGCCAGTCGTATTGTGTCAATTTACCGGTAATCACTTCTTTGTCATAAATCTTATCATAGGGAATTTCCGCATAGCTGAGCGCAAGTGTTACAGCGTCATCCCAGGGGAGTTTATTTGGTGGTGTATATACAGCAATTTTCGGCGGCTTTTCAAGTGTCACTTTTTCCATATTGTTTTCATTAATGGTGACAAGAATTTGCGCCCAACTGTCTGTGTTGACATATTGTGATGACACACCGGCACTGCGGACAACAAGCTCAAGACTCTTTGGGATTTCACATGCAAACGAACCACCGCGGTAATTCAGCAGCCAGTAGACTTTCTGATGTGCAAGCAGCAGTTTGTAAACAGCGCCGTACGCTTTAAGATGATCGGTCTGGGTGTCATCCATCGGAATCAGCAGCATCGCCTTTACAGGTGATGCTGCCATTAAAAAAAATACGACAATAAGATACAGTGTTCGATTGATCATACTGTACCTTACCATACACATCAGTTAAACTTTACCGTTTTCAAATGAAGTTCTTTAAGCTGATGATCGGTCACTTCGGCAGGCGCCTTCATCATCAGGTCCTGTGCCTTCTGATTCATCGGGAATGCAACCACCTCGCGAATATTCGGTTCATCAGCAAGGATCATCACCATTCTATCAACTCCCGGAGCAATACCACCGTGTGGAGGTGCACCATACCGGAATGCATTGATCATACCGGCAAACTTTTCATCAACGACACTCCTGTCGTAACCGGCGATTTCAAACGCCTTGTACATTACTTCCGGCTGATGGTTACGGATTGCACCACTTGACAATTCAATACCATTGCAGACAATATCATACTGATACGCAAGAATATCAAGCGGATCTTTATTAACAAGTGCATCCATGCCACCCTGCGGCATCGAAAACGGATTATGTGAAAAGTCAACGCGCTTATGATCCTCGTTCCATTCAAACATCGGGAAATCGGTAATCCAGCAGAAACGATAGGTATCTTTCTCAATAAGATTAAGATCGGTACCAAGTTTTGTACGGATCTCACTGGCGATTTTATTCGCCCGCTTGACATCATTACAAATAAAAAATGCAACATCACCGTTGTCCATAGTAAGTTCAGATTTAAGCTGTGCCATCTTTGCCTCATCAAGAAACTTGGCAATCGGACCCTTAACAGCACTATCATTCCACACAAGATATGCAAGTCCCTGAGAACCAACCGACTGTGCAAACTCTACCATTCTATCAAAGAATGCTCTTGGCTGTGATGCACATCCCTTGACAGGAATCGCACGCACGACACCACCCTGAGCAACAGTCTGGCTGAATACCTTAAAACCGCTTTCAAGAAAAATTGAAGACACATCCTGAATTTCAAGAGGATTTCTCAGATCGGGTTTATCGCACCCGTATTTGAGCATCGATTCACGATATGGAATCCGGCGGAAAGGTGGTTTATCAAATTCCTTTGTTGCAAATTTGTCAAATGTACTATCAAGCACCTCTTCAACGACCTTAAAAATATCCTCCTGCGTTACAAAGCTCATCTCTATATCAAGCTGATAAAATTCACCGGGGGAACGGTCTGCTCTCGCATCTTCATCACGAAAACAGGGAGCGATCTGGAAATAGCGGTCAAATCCTGCAACCATCAAAAGCTGCTTGAACTGTTGAGGCGCCTGCGGCAATGCATAGAATTTACCTGGATGCAAGCGTGATGGAACCAGAAAATCACGGGCACCTTCCGGAGAAGAACTTGTCAATATAGGAGTCTGAAACTCGTTGAATCCTTTTTCTGTCATTACGCGGCGCAGATGTGCTATCACCTGAGAACGCAGAAGAATATTCTGGTGCAGCTTTGATCTTCTCAGATCAAGATACCGGTAAGTCAAGCGCATCTCTTCCGGTGCGGCATCTTCGGGGAAAATTGAAAACGGTGTAATCTCACTCTTGCCAAGCACTTCATACGATGTTGCAACGAGTTCAATTTCTCCGGTTGGAAGGCGATCGTTGATCGTTTCTGCAGATCGTGCAGCAATAACACCATCAAAGCGGACAACCGTTTCCTTATGAAGATGCTCAACGGCCTTCTGGAAATCCTTATCCTGATGAATCACTACCTGTGTCAATCCGTAATGATCTCGCAGATCAATAAAAAGCACACCGCCATGATCACGACGATTGTTTATCCAGCCGCTTATTCGAACAGTCTCACCAACATTTGACTTGCGAAGCTCGTTACAGGTATGAGTTCTGTAAATATGCTTTACCTGATTTTCCTTCAATTCTGCCACACTCGATTCCTTGTTCTGATATGAATATTTATATTTTTTTTCTTGCCGACACTACAGCGTAAGCAACTGTAACACAATGATAATCAGCTTTTTAAAGCCAACAAACCCTTAGGCAGTTGTCCAAATCATTAAGTGTATTAAGTGTATATAGATCATAGAAAATATATTCGGATACTGTGAAATCCTACAGGGATATTATGGGAGTGCCGGCACTAACCAGTCGTTTTGGGGGTGTAGTACATTCTGCCCGCTCCACGTTTATTCAATAGTTTGCTTCATACTGCTGCTACTTTTCATTGAATCATTTTCAGCGGGATGGTATAATCTTATGAAGTGTAAATTAGGAATGTTATGATAAATGAACATGAAATAAAAGCAAAAATTCAGTCAGAATTAGATCGCATCCGGTCTCAGACAGAGCGGAGTGCCGAAAAGCAGCTTGCTTTGGATGAAATTTTTAAACTTCATCTAAGTCAGCTCCTTTTTGAAAATACCTCCGATGGGCTTCTGATAACTGATAGTTCATTTACAATCCTGAAGATCAATGCAAGTTTCACAACGATAACAGGATACGCTCAGGAGGATGTTGTCGGGAAAAATGCATCGATTCTTAAAAGTGGTAAACATGAAGATGTTTTTTATCAGGAACTCAACGATTCTTTAAAAAAAACGGGTAAGTGGAGCGGAGAAGTCTGGAACCGGCGTAAAAACGGAGAGATGTATCTTCAATATCTTTCAATTTTCCCGATCACTGCAGAAAATTCGCAAATTGCCGGTTATGCAGGTTTTTATAATAGTGCGATTGTACTTAATGATGATTTATCGCATCTTCAAAACAATGCATACCATGATACACTGACCGGACTTCCAACCAGAGTTCTGCTTAATGAACGCCTCGAACACCAGCTCAACCATTCAAAGCGAAAGAAGCAGGTGATGGCACTACTGTTACTCGATCTTAACCGTTTCAAATCGATTAACGATACGCTTGGTTACGCAGCAGGAGATCTTCTGTTGCAGATAGTAACAACCCGGTTAAAGTCCTGTGTGAGAGAGGTAGATGCAATTTTCAGACTTGGTGATGATGAATTTGCGATTATTCTCGAGGATATTGCACAGCAGCAGGATGCAGCAAGAGTTGCGAAACGTGTTCTTTCAATATGTTCACTGCCGTTTCAATTGACAGGTCAGGAAATATATATAACGAT
The DNA here is from genome assembly GCA_964390065.1 of uncultured Fibrobacter sp. Taxonomy (GTDB): domain Bacteria; phylum Fibrobacterota; class Chitinivibrionia; order Chitinivibrionales; family Chitinispirillaceae; genus JAAZBG01. The sequence goes on from CAYMGX010000079.1 coordinate 14,412, forward strand.
AAGCATTGGGATTTCCCTGTTTCCATCGGATGGTGAAAATGTAGAAACCATACTGAAGAATGCTGAAGCTGCAATGCAGCGGGCAAAAGAACTGGGTATCAATAACTATCAGCATTACAAACCGGCAATGAATGTAAAAGCTTTTGAGCAGTTGACACTGGAACATAATTTACGTAAGGCGCTACGGGAAAATGAATTCGTTGTCTATTATCAACCACTCATTGACCTGGTAACAGGAGAGGTAACCGGATCAGAAGCGCTTGTAAGGTGGAACCATCCTGAATTCGGAATGATTCAACCGGGACGGTTTATACCCCTTGCAGAAGAAACCGGTCTTATATTGCCACTTGGTGAACATGTTTTACGCACAGCCTGTGAGCAGACAAGAATCTGGCAGCAAAAGTATTGTAAATCTCTTTCTGTTTCTGTAAACCTTTCACTCAGACAGTTCCAGCAGCAGGATCTTACGTTTCTTATAAGTAAGGCGCTTGAGGATTCATCACTGGAGCCATCTCTGCTTGAACTCGAAATTACCGAAAGCCTTGGTATGAAAAACCCGGAATTGACACTTAAAACATTGAATGAAATCAAGGCAATGGGAATTCTCATTTCAATTGACGATTTCGGAACAGGGTATTCATCATTAAGTTATCTCAAGAAATTTCCTATTGATACAATTAAAATTGACCGTTCATTTGTCTCGGATATTCATCATGATTCCAATGATGCTGCAATTGTGGTTGCAATCATTGCTCTTGCACACAGTCTTGGTATAAAAGTTATTGCAGAAGGTGTCGAGTTGAAAGAACAGGTGGATTATCTTAAACATCACGGCTGTGAAAAAGTACAGGGATTCCTTTACAGTCAACCGATTTCGGCTCAGGAATTCGAAAAACGGTTTCTTGATGTCTGACCACCTGGTGCTTAGTACAATTGTATGTGCATAGTGCAAGACGCACTTGTGGTATTATATTCCATTACAAAAAATTCTACTGGCGTTGTTAAAAGTTTGTTCTGCGATTTCTTCTTCTGACACCATTCGCAATTCTGCAATTTTTTTAATCGTATCAACTAAATAGGATGGTTCATTGGGGTAGTTTCTTTGTAATGGCGGTATGTCGGGTGCATCCGATTCAACAAGCAGTTTCTCAGGTGGAACCTCAAGAAGTGACCTTCTCCCTTTGCGATTATTATCATTTGTAATCGATCCGGAAAATGAAATTGACAGATTATGTTTTATCATAACATGCACCAGCTCTGCAGAACCGGACCATGAGTGTATGACACTTCCACACTCTGGTACACCAATGACAGATAGTATATCAGTTAGATCAAGCCAGGCATTTCTGCAATGAAGTGAAACCGGTCGATTATGCGAGGCTGCATACTCCATCTGTATTCTAAAAACATCAAGTTGTCGTTGATAGTCACTGTCTTTAACCAATTTATCCAGACCGATCTCCCCTACTGCGGCATCAGGATAAAGAGTAAACAGATTATTTAACGTCTCAAACCAGTTCTCACTGAGCGAATGAACACAAAACGGATGCACTCCAAATGCCGGGATAATATAATCCGGATATTTTGCATAAAGTCCTGCAACAATCTCCCAGTCCTCTTCATTGCTGCCGCAACAGAGAATTCTGGAGACACCACACATTTGAGCCCGTTCCAACAGCGCAGTGTAATTATTGTAAATTCTATCATCCTGTAAATGGGCATGTGAATCAAATAGGTTCATAACAGGAATCTAACTTTAAGAAAGAGGAAAGTCCAGAAAGAAACAAACAAAAAACATTGAATTCTTCAGATGCAAGGTCTATTTTCCAGACTGTATTTCCTTTATAATTTCATCGAAAGAAAAATCAGCATTCCCATTATTGTGGGATTCATATTAATTACATTAAAATCAATATATTAGTGAAAATTGCCGTACTGTTCCAATCTCTCAGGACAATATCAGGTGATCACATGGAAATTTACGACCGGAATTTATTGTAATCGTAGCAACGTTATATAATTCTCAGTAATTTCTTTTCAGTCCGGCGCTTGATCACAGATTAATTATCTGTATCAGAAAGTATTATTAGAAAAATGGCAACATCATTGTTACAGATACTATCAGGTTTCAGATTTGCAGATTTTCTTGATATTACAATAGTATCTGTTTGTATCTATTTTTTATTGATGTGGATCAGACGACGTGCATCAAGGTCAGTCGTTATTGGCGTTATAGCAGTTGTTACATTGTATGCGCTTGCACGAATTCTCAATATGTATATGACAAGTCAGGTATTCCAGACCGGATTGACTGCAGCACTTGTTGGTCTTGTTATTATATTTCAGGATGATATCCGCATGGCATTTGAGCAATTGTCATCTATTCATACATTCAAGTCGAAACACAACCTTGTCGCATCGAATAAAACAGTAGAATGTCTCGTTGATACACTCTGCAATCTTGCACGGGACAGTATCGGTGCACTTGTTGTCATCAAAGGCCGTGAATCCATTGACCGTCATTTAAGCGGTGGAATCTCTGTTAATGGACGAATCAGTGTGCCGCTTTTATACAGCATTTTCCATCCGGAAACGCCAAGTCATGATGGTGCGGTTATTATTGAAGGTGAACGGATTGACAAATTTGGAGTACGTCTTCCTCTATCCCATAATGTTGCGGCAATCAAAGATGTCGGAACACGCCATACTGCAGCACTGGGTCTTGCAGAGCGATCAGATGCACTTGTCGTCGTAGTCTCCGAAGAACGCGGGACTGTAAGCATTGCAGAGAATGGTGTAATGGAAAAAGTTGACAGAGAATCCTTGCGTACGAGAATCGACACATTTTACAACAGAATTTTCCCTGCAGCATCAGGTAAAAAGAAACGTACCATTTTTACTACCAATGCGGGTTTCAAGATTCTTTCTCTTATTGCCGCAATTTCACTATGGTTTACTTTTGTATACCAGGTTGATGTGATCAGCAGGTCCTATTTCATTCCTGTTGTGTTTAAAAATATTCCGAATAATTTTGTAATTGATGAAACCCGGCCATCAGAGATCAAGGTAATCTTAAATGGGCCGGAACGCAGTTTCAACTTTGATGAGCGCAGCCTTAAAGCATCATTCGATATTTCTTCCATAAGTGAAGGCTTTCATACATTAACCGTGACAAAACAGAATATAACAGTACCTGATGGTATCTTTGTCAATCAAATACTTACCAAATCATTTCAACTGAAAGCTACCGGTATTGAACAACGTGACATTGCGATTCGGCTGCGAACCATTGGCAAGGCTCAAAAAAACATTGACGTTAACGAAATAAGGATTCATCCGGCTACGGTAAAAGTTCAGATCCTCGGTGATAAACGCCATACCCTTACAGAACTTTACACAGAAGCAATCCCGCTTGATTCGATTGTATCACAGGGAACATTGAAAGCACGGGTTGTATTACCTCAAGGTGTACAATTGATTAACAATGCGGATGAATTTGTCAGGGTTCATTTTGACACTGGTCGCACAAAACCTTAATAATCATGGAAAACCAACAGGAAAGATGTGAGTATAATCACTACGACAATAAAGGGCTGGTTTGGACACCGGGTGCAGCAACTGGCTGCAGCCTTTACATTTTACGCATTGTTATCACTGGGTCCGCTGCTTGTCATAGCGCTTACAATTGCTTCGCATATAATTGACTCAGTCACCGTCCGGTCTCAATCGATTCATCATCTGGCATACCTTGTAGGCCCGGAAGGGGCATCGATTATAAACAAAATTATCGATGGAGCGGCCAATGCACAGCATAAAATCATGACAACAAGTATTGGTGCCGTACTATTATACCTGGCTGGTTCTGCTGTTTTTAATTCTTTACATGAAGCGATGAACTGCATCTGGGAGGTTCCATCAGATAAACGTAATACATTCCTTTCTTTTTTGCGCAAGCAGATTATTACTGTAATACTTGTAGTTCTGATAGTGTCACTATTCCTGATGTCACTTATTTCAAGCCTTGTTCTTGCCTCTGTCGGCACTATAATAAGCTCAGTTGTCACAGTACCTGTTTTTCTCATGAATCTTACTGATTTTGTCCTGTCGGTAGTTGTTTTTACCGGATTGTTCATGTTTATTTTCAAAATTGTTCCTG
>CAYMGX010000080.1:0-18190 GCA_964390065.1 uncultured Fibrobacter sp.
AGTGCCAATTCCCCTTTTCTACCTCATAATGATATCCCGCAATGATTGATACGAATCTATCACATCATACTTTATATCTGCATGTCCTAATGCTTCGAAGTGTTTTTTTGCATAACTGATTTTTTTGTGCTCTATCTCTTTAAGTTGCAGTGTTTCCATACTTCCCTTGGTTTCTGCTATGAAATAGACATACTTGAATTTATCTGTGTTAAACACGATAGCCCAGTCAGGGTTATAATTACCCAGCGGTGTCGGTATTTTGAAACCGTTAGGGCCACCGGGAAGTTTTGCATAGACAAGCACTTCTTCACATTCGAGATCAGAAGCGAATTTCCGTTCAATATCAGAATCGGTTTTTACATAGTTATGAACATGCTTTTTAACTTCCAGAATATTCTTTGTGAGCGATCCTTTAAAGTTATTAATTGTAAAAATGCTGTCATCGTAGGTCTTGTCAGTTTTTGAGTAGATAATATTATTGATAAGTGTTGCTGCTTTTTCACTATTGATAATATTAGAAACACCCTGAATAAAGCTCTCCGGGTTTATCCTGAAATTATGGAACGTATCCATCCGTAAACCCTGCAATATTTTTACAATAGTTTTGCGGGTCAGATTAGTTTCTTTGGTAATTTCGGCTACAAGATCGTACTTCAATGAACCCAGCAGAGATTCTGCTCTTTCGGTGGTACTCTTTTCCTTTTTCATGCTTTCGCCAGACTTGAGTGTTGCCTCGTCAATCTTATCCTGTTGTTCACCAGATGTAATATTGATCAATATTTTTTTTACGGTAAGATTGGTGTCTATTGCCTTGACGCATTTATCAATAAGTTCTTTACTTTCAAAATCCACTTTATATACTGTTTTGACTTTTATCTTGTTCCATAATTCCTGAAATTCTTTTTTTGCAAAATTATCGTTGGGTTTAAGAATCGCCTCATTGATATTGTTATCATTGTCGTTTTCTGCAGCATTAAAGTTTGCTGTTGTGTAGATACCGGTCATCAGTTCAGCAACGCAAGATTCAAAACCTTTTAACTTTTCCGGGAGAGCATAGGTTTTATTTTCCACATCTTTCATCAGGGCTTCGGTAATATGGTAATTTGAATCCAGATATCCCTTGGTTTTCATATCGAAAATCAAATCCATAGAGGACTGGCTATCAAAAACAAACTTCTCGCCTTTTTCGTTATGAATGACACGGTTGTTTAATACTTCAATCGTAAGGGTAACCGGACGCTCTGAAAGGGACTCAACAATTTCATTCTGTAATGCTTTCGCAAAGGAATCATAGGATTCGCTGGCAACGACAGTGAGTTTATTGACATCAAAGAAATCATTGCCCAGTACCAGGGAATCCATGCGCTCGCCATTGGAATTGACACAGATACGCAAACCACGCCCTATTTCCTGTCGTTTGCTGATTTCCGATTGGCTGTGCTTAAGGGTACAAATCTGAAATACATTCGGGTTATCCCAACCTTCACGAAGCGCAGAATGAGAAAATATAAAGCGTGCCGGTTCGTTAAAATCAAGAAGCCGTTCTTTGTTTTTCATGATCAGGTCATAAGCAGATACATCATCACTGCCACCCTCGCCTCGTTTCTCTTTAGAATCGACATCATGACCTTTTTTATCAATGGAGAAGTATCCTTTATGAATAGTGCCTGCAGAATGTTTATTCAAATAATCATTATACTCTGGCTCAAAAAAATGTTGCTTGCTAATCGCCTGCCTGTATTCATCCTCAAAAACCTTTGCGTAAATACCTTTTTGGTCGGGACTTGAATAATCACGATACTTTACTACTTCGTCAATAAAGAAAAGGGAAAGAACCTTTATTCCCTTATGATACATTACCCGCTCTTTTTCAATATGCGATTTTATCGTTTCACGAATCTGGATTCGACGCACATGTTCCTCGTCAACGTCTCCGATTGTTTGACCGACAGAGAGGGTAATTCCGTTCGTAAATGAAACCGTGTTGGTAAGGCCATTAATTTCTTTAACCACAAAACCTTTATATTGCTTCAATTCATTGGAGAGTAGATATAGTTCATCTTTTTCTTTGATCTGCCGAATCTTCTTGTGTAATCCATTAGACTGTTTTATTTCAAGCTCAACATAAGCAACCGGAAACTGGTTTGTGCTTACCTGTATTCTGTCAAGAAACAGATAACTATTGGTTCCGCTGTTACCGACAACCTCAATTCCCTTAACGCTTATTTTTTTCACCAGTTTCTGGTTATAGGCATCAATCGCATCCAGCCGGTAGATTTTGTTAAAGTCTTTTTTATGGGTAGCTGAATAGCGTAGTGTAAAGAGTTGACCGAAAACGTAGTCTGTAAATATCTTTTCTGCCTTATCACCAAACCGTTGCGGTTCGTCAATTATTAAAATCGGCCTGGCTCGTTTGATTATATCAATCGGGCGTTCAGATTGCAGCGCATCGATTTTTTGGTATATCTTTCGCGCTGCTTCTGATTTTAGCTCCTTATCATTCTCTTTTACATTAAATGCCTGATAGTTCATGATAATCACTTCGATATTGGAAGTAACGGCAAAGCTTTTAATGTTGATCAGGTTCGATTTATTCTGGGTATTGTAGATGGAAAAACGAATTTTCTTTCCGTAAATCTCCTGAAAATGATCGGCAGTGATTTCCAGGGATTTATGCACACCTTCACGAATAGCCACTGAAGGCACCATGATAATAAACTTGTTCCAGCCGTAATGTTTATTCAGCTCATACATGGTTTTGGTATAGACATAGGTTTTGCCGGTTCCGGTTTCCATTTCAATAGTAAAGTTGAGTCCGTCAAGTTTACTGATGATTTTTAAACCTTGTTCATTTTGCAAAGCCTGAACGTTCTTTAATATCTCGTTTTCTGATATTTCAAGTTTTTTGTTGGAGAAAATCTCTTCTACTTTGATTTCTGTACCGAACAATCCCTGATCAAGTATTTTCCTGCTGACAACTTCTTTTCTGAATCCTTTGCTTTGCCCCTCAAAACAGCGGATCACCGCCATAGTAGCATCGTTCTGGTAGGGTTGTTGTTTGAATTGAAGCTTCATTCTTTTTTCTCCAGCAGTTTTTTAATTTCTCTATCAAAGTCAGATTCAAACAGTTTGTCCTGAATTGGCCTGTATTTTTCAAATTCATTTTCAGCAAATGCTTTGGCGATTTCAGCGGTGACTTTTCCAGCGTTTTGCAAAACTTCTTCTTCGTTAAATTGTAGAAATGCATCGAGATTATAAAATCTGGTCTGATTTACCTGGTTTTTCCCCTCAATTGCACCATGTTGAGTGGGTATTTCCAAAATGGAAACAACCACTTTTTCATCAAGCTCATTAGTCTCAAAAATGTTTTTTAAGTGTTTTGATATCGCTGGCACACCCACATCAAATAATTGGGCGATTTTTTTTTGCGGCAACCAAATGGTTTCATTGTGTAAATAAACATCAATTTTTATATCACCATTAGGGCTCTTATAGAGTAAAAACTCGGTAAGTTTGTCTTCTCTCTTGTGGCTTTTTTCTTCCTTTTTCTGGCTCATATCACCGTTACCTTTGTTTCCGGTGAAAACCGCTTGAAGCGTTCCTCTAAGTTAATACGATCTTTATCGTCTTTAAAACCGGCATCTTTGAAAACGACTTTAAATGGTTTAAATTGTGCAATTGTGTCAACAATCTTTACATCAATATCGTTGTCAAAGCAGGCAACCAAAGCCCTGGTCTGAACAATATATACTGTATTGTCAAGAATCTTTTTAACTTCGATTGGCAGTGTGAGTTCCAGTCCGAGATCAAGAATAACCTGAGTAAGCAAGTCTTCCGGTGTGCGGTCTTCTTTAATGTTGCTTTCAAGAAACGATAACTGTTCCTGTTTAAGTTCCGCGGGGTGATAGAAAACATCTTTCATATTTGATGAGTCTACCTTGTATACTCTGAAACCGATGTCCGGACAATGATTTGCGTGATTGTCTGAACCTTGATTTTCTTGATTACCTTGATGAACCTGATTAAATAAATCAGGCTCATCCTTTAATCTTTTGGAATCAAGGTTCAGACGTATTTGCTTCCCGGCACGCCGGATACGCTCTTTGCCAATTTCAGCGATAGTTTTGTATCCGGCTTTGAATGCTTCACTGTTTTCGTCGCAGGGTTCAGGAAGTTGCACCATGATGAATTTACGGTTGCCACCATCTTCAGCATTGAGTTGCATGACGGCGTGGGCGGTGGTAGCGGAGCCAGAGAAGAAGTCGAGTATGATGTCGTTTGGTTTTGTACCAATTTTCATTGCTTTTTGTATAAGAGTATATGGCTTAGGAAAATCGAAGACCTTTGCATCCATCAAGTTTTCTAAGTTTTTACTTGCTTCATCTGTTGTACCTGCATCTTCTCTTTTCCATAAATTAACAGGAACCATTCCGCCATCTAATTCGGATAAGAACTTTTTCAACCGAGGGTAAGTATTGTTTCCATCTTTTCCCCAGTGCAGCCTATTTTCTGCAACATGTTTTAAATATGTACTTTTTTCATATTTCCAAGCATTTGTCGGATGCGTAACAGTTTCACCAGTAATAGGGTTTTCAATTTCATAAGCAAGATTTGGTCTTTGTTCTTTTGTTGCTGGGTTAACATAAGATACGCTTGTCCAAACGCCTCGAGGATCTGCGTCTGGATTATTATAAATGGAATCCGCCTTTTCATTCCTTGGTTCTTTTATCTCATCCAAAGCATCTGATTTCCTTATGCACACCAAATGTTCTGTTAACGTTGCAAAAGTTTTAGAGTTATTACTTCTTGTGAACCTTTTTTCCCAAATAATATTTGCAAGGAAATTCTCTTCCCCAAAAACCTCATCACAAATCTTCCTTAAATTATGCACTTCGTTATCATCAATACTAATAAAAATAACTCCATCATCTTTAAGTAAATCTCTCGCCACAATCAGTCGTTCATACATCATACTCAACCAATCGGAATGATACCGACCATTGCTATCTGTATTTCTAAAGAGCCTGCCGCCTTCTTCGTCGGTAGTTCCCAGTTCCTCTTCGTACTCGTCTTTACTTTTAGCAAAATTATCTTTGTAGATAAAATCATTACCTGTGTTATAGGGCGGATCGATATAGATCATCTTTACTTTGTTGAGATAACTCTCCTGCAAAATCTTAAGCACTTCAAAGTTATCACCTTCTATATAGAGGTTCTCCGTAGTGTCGAAGTTCACACTCTCATCACGACAAGGACGCAATGTTTTAGTAATTGGTGTATTCGCTTTGAGTAAAGATGCTTTTTTCCCGGGCCAGTCAAGGCGATAGCGTTCATTATCGTCTTCAACCAGATTTTTCGATAGTGTTTGTTTTAACAGATCAAAATCTATTGATTTTATTACAGTACCTTTTTCATCCCGTGCTTCGGTAATAACATTTGGGAACAACGCCCCAATTTTCTCAATATTTATATCGGTTAAATCCGGTGTGCTCATTTTTAGTTTGTCCATTATATTTCTCCTTGTCTCTGAACCGTGATTGTGCTTGATTGACCTGATTACTTGATTTTTTTTAATCATGGTAATCCTGTAATCCTTTTAATCAAGGTTCAGACATCTTCTCACTCATATTGTCTGAACCTTGATTGTACCTGATTGACCTGATTACTTGATTTTTTTTAATCATGGTAATCCCATAATCCTTCTAATCATGGTTCAGACATTTTCTCAAGGTTCAAGACTTTATTATTATGAACCCGCTTATGCTGTAAACTTTTTGCTCCAAAATTAATAAGTAATCCGATTTCAATATTGTATGCTTCCAGATAATTCATTGCTTGAGCTAAGTGGACATCTTCAAGGTTAATAACTGCTTTTATTTCGACCATTATTTTATTTGCTACAAAGAAATCGACCCGTCGTGTTCCAACATCAAATCCTTTGTACTGCAATTTCATTTCCTGTTCACGGATATGCTGCAGTCCCTGTAAATTCAATTCAATTGCTAATGCACGTTGATATACAACTTCTTGAAAGCCATTGCCCAGGTGCTTGTGCACTTCCATTGCGCAGCCGATAATTTTATAGGTCAACTCTTCATACTGCATAAATTCTCCATATTGTCTGAACCGTGATTGTGCCTGATTAACTTGATTACATGATTTCTAAATCATGGTAATCTCATAATCCTTTTAATCAAGGTTCAAGACTCTTCTTAATCCTTCTAATCAAGGTTCAGACATCGTCTTCAACTGTGTTTTCTTCTCAAGCAGTACCTTGTTTATCTCAACCTTGCGGTTAAACTGTTTTTCTTTACTTATCTTGCGTTCCAATGCCATGATCTCTGCTTCCAGTGCTCTGATTATTTTATCGTTACCAATAATCTCACTAAAACTGCCCCTATTTTGAACCTTGTCCTGAATAAAAGCTTTTACTAATTTCTGATACACCTTTTCCAGATCAATTCCGGTAAAATCAAAGGTTATATCCTCGTTCCAGTCACAAAAATAGTAGTTTTCCACGCTGGTATTCTCTTTTAATGTAATTCCATAGGCAACATTTTCATTGTATACAAATCGATAAAGTATCTGATACGGAATGGTTTTATCAATGATCTTCAAGACATTTTTGGGGATTACCTGTTCTTTCAACTCGATTTCAAATACCTGTATCTCCGTAACCTTCTCTGTTTTTGTGATGCCAATGGTACTTTCCGCAAGCTTGTACATCCAGGTTATCTTCTGAATCTTATCAGCAAAATCGTTTTGTAACTTCGTACTGAGATTGGCTTTTTCATAAAACCTGCTCTTTGCAATAAACTTATTTACAAAAGCTTCCTTGGGTAATGGTAAATTATGAATTGTGAATTGTAAATTTTTCTGGTTCATAAGTTTTTCCCAATTCCCTTTGAACTGATAATTATTGAGGAAAGCAATTTCTGGATTTCGATTAAATCAGACTCCATTGAGTCAAACATATTTTTTTCTAAGTAATCAGAATGATGCAGGAGTTCCAACCAGTACATGGTCTCGTTAGCCTCTTTTTGAGCAACTGCCATTTTATGTATAAAATCGGCTTTGCTTTCCGCATGTTCAGACTCTCGAATCATCGCTCCAATAGATGTTCCACTTCTCAGTATCTGCGTTGATAACACAAACTCCTTCTGCTCCTGCAAATATTTATTCAATTTTACAATTCTCAAAGCGAAAGTAAAACTTTTATTCTTTATGACATTATCTCTCATAATTCACCATTCACCATTTTTTTCCTTTTTCAACTCATAATTCATCATTTACCATTCATAATTATAAAAAAAGCAAGTAATTCAAAGTCCTGAAGACCTTTGATAGTATTCATGAGTGCTGTTGTACCACCAGGGGAAAATAAGCTCTCCACGTCCCTTTCGTCCTTTACATTAAGGATTGTCTCGATTGACTTATTCAAAAGTTCAGAATACCGTTTCATATTTTTACCATCATCAGTTTCCTCATTAAACGGTTCATACACTTCTTTAATGGGTACATTGTTTCCTTTACAGAGGGCACGAAGAATATCCAGCGTTTTCTTCACATCAAGGTGATTCGAGAGAACTGATCCATCAGCCCTGATATACACAAGATAGAAAGGGTGGAGTTGATTGGTTTTGTCAATATTGATGCCGTTGTTAATGTTTTTTAAAACAAAAACAGCACCCTCATCAATACCCCGTTCTGTATCATTTTTACATACAGTGTGCATCCCGTTGGCAACGGTCTCGAGTGAGCCATTTTCTTTGATGTAGTTCACAAGATCCATGCGGAAATCATTTAGACCAAGATCCGTTATTGATACTCCGGAGCCCATATCCTCAATGTCAACCACTTCTTCCTGAAGTTTTTCCAGTTGTTTTTTTCTAAAAAGCAGGTCTGATGATTTATTGGTGAGCACATTGTCTTCACCAGTGGCAGTAGCATCCACCATAAACATTTTACTTTCAACCCGGTTTTTGAGATTAATGTAATCATCCAGAGACAGTTGAGGCCAGAAATTAATCAGTTGAATATCTTTATTGATTGATCCAATACGGTCAATTCGACCAAATCTCTGAATAATCCGTACGGGATTCCAGTGAATGTCGTAGTTTATCAATGTATCACAATCCTGCAGGTTTTGCCCTTCAGAAATACAATCTGTTGCAATCAGAATATCGATTTCCGGTGCTTCTTTATTTTGGCGTTCTTTGGAACGGGGTGAAAAATTGATAAGAAGGTTATTAAAACTGCAGTCAATTTTTAAGGTGCATTTGTTATTGTCAGAACCGGTAATTTTCGCACTTACCAGTTTGTGCTCTTTCTTAAAATTATCGGCGATGTTTTCATAAAGGTAATTGACAGTATCGGCAAAAGCGCTAAATACCAGCACTTTTTTGTTACCTGGATTAATTGGATTTTCCAGCTTGTTTGTAATGAACATTTTAAGTTTTTGCAGTTTGGTATCGTGTTCAGGGGTTACCTTTGCCATCTCTTTAAAAATGGCTTTCGCCACAAGAATGTCAGCTTCAAGATCCTGTTTCCAACCACTGGTATTCATGTCGGCGAGCTTCACCCGAACTTTCCCGCCAACACTCATTTCATCATTCTGCCAATCATCACTATCAGCATCTAAATCGATTTCACTTAGTTGGGTTGTCTCTGTAAAAAACTCTCCTCCATTTTTCTCAAAAGTAATAATCTGTTGTATGGTTGCTTCATTCGTATTTATAAATTTACTTAATGTAATACGAAAAGAATCTACAGAGCTTTCCAGACGTTTTAATAGATTAACCCGCATTAGAGTCTGCAAATTTTTTTCACGATGCGACTGCTTGAAGCTTACTTTATCACTGATATTGGTATCATATAAATCACTGTATAATTGTCGTTTATTATCAAGTATGTATTCTGTCGGAGAATAGATAGCAAGGTTGAGGCGGGATAGTTCAGTATATAATTTGGATATTTCAATAAAGTCATCAAGGTCTGTGATGTCTGCATGGTGAGTGATTGGTTTTAAGCGAGTTGGAAATTTTCCAATTTTGTTAATATCATAGTACTTCTCAATGTGTTTTCTGCTTCGGGCAATAGTGACACTATCAAGTAGTTTAAAAAAATCAAAATTGCTATTGAGATTTGCAAGCAGCGCTTGACTGGTACGCTCTTCAACAGGTAATTTTGCCCAGTCATTAAAGGTCTTTTGAGCGTTTTTCAGAATAGTTTCAACAGATTTTTCTGTCCCCATTCGTTCATCTGTAATGCCGGTTTCACCTTCCCAGGCAAGAGCAAGCTGGTTCTTTAAATCGTTGAAGCGATTGTTTACCGGCGTTGCAGAAAGCATAAGAACTTTTGTTTTGACCCCCTTGCGCATGACATCATTCAGAAGTTTTTGGTAACGGGTTATTCTGTCTTTACGAGGGTCATTGTTTCTAAAGTTATGCGATTCGTCAATTACCACCAGATCGTAATTGCCCCAGTTGATTCGCGATAAATCTATTCCATTCGATTCACCATTCTCTCTTGACAAATCCGTATGATAAAGTACATCGTAATTGAACCGGTCTTTAAAAAGTGGATTGTCCTCATAATTATTTAGAAATGTCAACCAGTTATCACCTAATTTTTTTGGACATAATACCAATATGGAGCGATTTCTCTCCTGATAGTATTTAATCACACCTAAAGCAGAGAAGGTTTTTCCGAGGCCAACGCTATCGGCAAGAATGCAGCCGTTGTGCCGTTCGAGTTTATTGATAACTCCTAAAACCGCATCCTTTTGGAAATCATAGAGTCTATTCCAGACAACCGATTCTTTAAAACCAGTTCGTTCATTGGCCAGTTCGTCTTCAGAAACATCTTCTAAAAATTCATTAAAAATATTGTATAGAGTCAGGTAGTAAATAAATTCCGGTGAGTTCTCTTTGTAAAGATTAGAGATGTAGTCTGCAACTTCTGCAGTTACATCATTTAATACCTTTTCGTCATTCCAAATTTCATTGAAATTCTGTATGTATTGTTTGGTTGTTTCAAAGTCATCAGTCTTTATTATTTGATGAAGGATGGAATTATCTTTCTCATACCCAAGTCCGGCGCTACTAAACTCGTTAATTCCCATGTACACAAATTTTCGCTCTTGATTCAGGAGTGTAACATGGGGTTGTATGTATTTATTGCCGGCATTTGATTTAAACGAGACCTTCTGTTCAATCCATTTTTTGCATTCTTTAGCAATAGCTTTACCTTTAAGCTCATTTTTCAGATTTATTTCAAATTCAGTACCGCCGATTGATTTTTGTCGCACATTAGAATTGAGATGAAACTGTTTCTGCTCCCGTTTCTTTTTATCGAGTTCAATAAATGTGGGATCTGTAAAAATAAAGTTCAATGAATGAATCTTTTTCAATTCTGACTTTAGTGCTTCAAAACCATATATTGAGAAAATTCCTGCGGCAACCTGAAGCCGGCTATCTTTGTCAATAATTTTCTTAAGATCATCACCAACTTTATCGGTTCTATTATTAAAGCTTTGTATCATCCTGGTTATTCTTTTGACATACGTTAATAGTACATGACTTTTTTGTGATTAGTCGTTTTGTAAAATGAGATTATTGCTTTAGCTGACTCTTATAAACTAAATTCCACTTGTACACCAGTCAAGAGTGATGGATGTTAAATTTGTAAAGATCCAGGAAAATTTTGCATATTTAAGGATTTTGCAGACTTTTAATTTTTATCACGCTCAGGGCTTAAAAATTATTTAAATTTTTTTCCAAAACCCCAGACCAATGGCCTTGGCTCGGATATTGCGCGCCTTTAGCGCTTTCGGAATTGAATATGAAAATCACATCCCTTAATAAGGGGGGGGGCGAGTCCGGCGGGGGATTATCTTTTCCCATACGAAAACAGGTACCTCTCACCTACGCTCAACGACTATTCTCTATTTTGTCACATTTTACCGTTTGAACAATATTCTCGAATATTATTTCAACTCCCCCTCTTCCGCTTGCGGAGAGGGGGCCGGGGGGTGAGGCATTTCCTACTCATCCCCAAAAACTTTCCTGCGCATCTGTTTTTTCGATGAATCTACTTTCTTACGGTCAAGACGTACCTTCTTTACTGCCCGGGGAATTTTGGTTTCTATTCTGGGCGGATCTTTACGGTTACGTTTTTCAACTTTTTCTCTCAGCCGCGCAAGACATATCTTTTTGTTAAGATACTGACTGCGCTCCTGACGTGATATCACCACAATACCGCTTGGACGGTGTACCATACGTACCGCACTGTCAGTTTTGTTGACATGCTGCCCTCCGGGGCCGCTTGACCTGAACGTAGTAACATCACACTCCTCCAGCAGTTCATCATCGGAGGCTGGAAGTATTATTTCACTGGTATTATCACCTGTCATACTCTTTTTCCTGCAAACAATTCATACTCATACAAACGGCACTCTATCTGACCACTGTAAAACGGTATTTTACGTTTTGATTTCAGACCTACTTTACCGATAAGCGTGGTATTGCCGGTAAAAATATAACCGCGGTACCCCTGACATTTATGCTTTAAAAAGGTACCGATACCACGATATTCATTCTCAAGCTCAGACTCATTTCCCATTCTGATTCCGTACTCCGGATTAAACATGACTATCCCGTTACCTTCAGGAACCGTTGTCTGATCATATTCATCTATTGCGAATTTAATGCAATCCTTTACACCTGCATTCTCGGCATTCTGTCTTGCTGCGTCAATGGCATCCGCAGAAATATCGGTTGCGATTATCTGGCCAGGTATCGGACGACGGATTGCAGCAATTGCTTTTTTACGCATCTCTGTCCAGACTTCACCATTAAAAAGCATCGTATGCATAAAACCGAAATTATTTCTTAGCAGTCCGGGCGCTTTGTTGATCCCCATAAGAGCAGCCTCAATGGCAAGCGTACCGCTTCCGCACATAGGATTGACAAAATGCTCTTCAGGCTTCCATCCGGCGACCAGTATCACTCCGGCCGCAAGCGTCTCCTGCATCGGTGCACCCATCGGATTTTTCCTGTAGCCGCGCTTCGAAAGCGGTTCACCCGATGTGTCAAGATAGATCCGGCAGACATCACCCCTCCAGAACAGATTGACCACTACACCGGTCCGGTCAGGCCCGCTGTCCGGACGTTTTCCCTTCTTTCGCGAGATTCTGTCAACAATTGCATCTTTACATTTCACATTTGCAAAACGGGAATCGGTAATTGTCGGGTTATCAACATGCGATACAACCGACAAATATTCGTCCACCGGGATCATTGTTTCCCATGGAATTAAAAAGACGTTTTTATAAAGATCATCGGGATTTTCACACCGGAAATACTTGATCATGTAGAGCACGTGATGCGCTGTGCGAAGGTGAAGATTCAGCATGTAGGTGTCGGGGTACATCCCTTCCGTTTCAACGCCTGTAGTTCCGACCCTGATTATTGGATATCCTAACGCTTTGACCTCATCGGCACAAGCTTGAGCCAAGCCTTTTGGTACTGTAATCAAAATACTGTTTTTCATTATACTCTTTTCTTGCCGGTATGCATAAAATATTCCCGGATAACGGGATTGAATTAACAACACGTCTCATTTGATCTTAAAATACCTTCCGGATCACACCGGGAGAACTACCTATGTGTAAACAAACAGAAAATATAATGATTTTTACGTAAACAACTGGTATTTTTATACTGTGGAATTTTCTAATTATCTGCCACGTGTCACATGTCACTTCAAAAGGATCAATATGTTTTTTCAAAATGTTACGCTGCTTGATGATGCATTAAAAGCAAATATGCTTCCTGAACTTGAAACATTTCCATGCCCCTACGACTCATCCAAAGTTAAAAGCGGTGTGATACGAATTGTTTTCCCTGAGTTTACCTGCGTCTGCCCAAAAACCGGGTATCCCGATTTTGCATCGATCGCAATCTACTATCTTCCATCAGAAAAGTGTGTTGAACTCAAATCATGGAAACTCTATCTTAATTCGTTCAGGATGATAGGTACATTTCATGAAACGGTGACATCACACCTCTTTACCACACTTAATAGTGTGCTAAAACCAAAATGGCTGATGGTCGCCGGAGACTTTTTTCCCCGCGGCAATGTTGATACTACTGTCGTATTCGAAACACCAACCGAACGCCCATCCGGTGCAGATCTTTTAATCGCTCCGTTAAAACCATACTGCAAGTCCTTTGGTGAGTACTAATTAGAGTGCGGATGAGATCCCCCTATTTTCTGTTTATTTTCAGATATTCCCGATACTATAATTAAATCAGACACAGAAGTTTTATTAATGGTCATCGGGGGGGGTTCCATGATCGACAAAGATAAGACAATTGCGAAAGCACTTCATAAATACAAACTGGTACGACCGGTTCCCGGCAAGCACAGTCTTGATGATTGTTTTGTCTGTCTTCGCGGGCAGTACTATCTTCTCTTCAGAAGCTCTGATGATAAAAAAGCACATCGAATCAGAGCTGTAACCCGATTGCCAAGAAGGCATTATTCCGGAATGTGGTTAAGAAATTTTGTATCGTACTGTACTCTCTTAAACAGACCGATCCTGCTCAGGGTATACTTTTTAAGCCAGAAACAGATCCATACAATCGATTCATTCTACCGGTTCATGAATAAAAAAATCATGCTCAGATCACTCCTGTTTAGTCGAAATCATATGGAGTATTTACGCAGAATCTATGCTTTTTTCAGTAAACCCATACCAATGCGTTCGTTGATTATGCGATAGATAAGAAGTGACAAGTGACGGGTGACGGGTGACACGATAACTGTACTTCTGAAATTTTGTAATAGTCGGAATAATCGTTATCTGCTGATCTTCTGTTTGAGCATATCTTTATCCGCAAAATCTATTAGCGACAATGCATCACGTGCATCATCGGGATAAACTGCAAGACCGATGCTTGTTCCAATCTCAGCGTCATGCCCTTCGACCGTAAACGGTTTTTGAAACACATCAATAATTCGCTTACGTATAAGTGAACGTATCTCAGCAGTATCAGCATTATTTATGATAATGATAAATTCATCGCCACCAACTCTTGCAGCCAGATCGTATGCACGGACAATTGTTTTCAGACGTCTTCTCACTTCAGCAAGTACCATATCACCTGCTTCATGACTGAAGTTATCGTTCACCGGTTTAAATTTGTTCAGATCAAGATAGTAGAGTGCGATTTTTGTTTTATTTCTTCCGGCACGGGCTATCTCAATCGGCAGATATTCATCAACGTGGATTCTATTGGCAAGGCCGGTTAATTTGTCGTTTCTCGCAAGCTCGTAGTGTTTCATACTTTCTTCATAGATTTTTTTCTGGGATTTTAGCAGACGTTCAACAGTGCCCGGTATCAGCAGCATCAGCATTCCACAAAGAATAACATAACATGTCCTGTAGATTTCACCGGGGATACCAGCACTGATCAGTTTTGATGCAATAGTTGGATCAAAATGTGGATATGCATGAAAATACAGCAGATTCATTGAAATTACTGAAAGCGATGTACCATAAATAATCAGTGCTCTATCAATTCGAAGTGCTGCCAGAAATAATAATACCGGATACAAAATCAGCGTTGCAGTGGTCACCGGAACAAACGGTGAATTAAAATATGTATCAAGTGCATTATACGTTGTCAAAAAGATAATGTCCATTGACACCGATACGTACCGTATCCAGATATACCGGCGCCCCCTGCGGATGAATGGTATAAGTATGATGTTATAGATTATTGCAGAACCGCTTAGAAGAATGCCATAAAATCCCGAGATTCGCCCTCCGACAAGCCATACATTTGCCGCAAGAATAAAGAGCAGAATGTAAAGTGCCCAGCGGAATTGCCAACTGATTTTTTCTCCTTTTACGCACTCTTCTGCAAGGAGATCGTTGTATATGTCCACATTATATCCCTGAAAAAAAACACATCCATGACATATGCAACTTAGTGCATACTACCGGAACAATAACAAACCTGATCAATTTAGACAAAAAAATGCATACTAACTATATCGTTATTCTTTGCAGTTTTGCATACATTTTTATCATGCTGTTTTTTTAAAGGGAGTGAATTATTCAAAGGTCACGTATTTCTAACGGCAGTTAGAAGAAACACGGTGAATGTTGTGCTCCTCCCCTGGCTATCAGGTTTTTGTATCTCCGTGGCAGTTTGTGCAGAGACAGAACCGAAACCAGCGTCCTCCAATAATGAAGTAAACTTGTTTCTATTGAATCCTAAATGAAAAACTCCATCATTGTTTTCATGAAAGTTTCCATTCTCACTGTCAAGATCTGCAATAAACAGGTTTCCATTTTTCTCCAGAATTGCGTGAAATTTCTTTAATAACAGGGGAATATCTTTTATATGATGCATCGTCATGCTGCTCACGATACAATTGAATGGCCCTGATGGCAGTTCGGCATTGTCGATATCAACCAGTGCAGTGTTAACATTGTCAATCGCATAATGCTTTATTTTATTGTTGAATACATCAAGCATCCCGCGGGAACTGTCAACACCGGTGATTGTATCGACAAGCGGTTCAAGTGCAAGACTGACAAGTCCGGTACCACACCCGAAATCCATCAGCAAATCTCTTTTGTCAAGCATACCCGTCGCAATAATTGTCTCGGCAATTTTCTGTGCAACCCTGACACGCCCCGGATTCTCATCCCAGGTCGCAGCATCTTTATTAAAATCTCTTTTTGTATTCAGGTTCAATTTCCTTTTGTTAATTAATCTGGTTATTTCAGCAACACTATTGACAATATAGGGATATGCTTTTAGATTTATCCAGCTCCCCCTCTACCGCTTGCGGAGAGGGGGCCGGGGGGGTGAGGCCATGTTACACTCACTATTCTCTCGGGTAGAAATATAAATGACATGGATCATTCTTTTTCTTTTCCCCTATTGTAAAATACCCACTTCCATCAGCACTAAAACAGACTGCCTCACCCTGTGATTCCTTAACATAAGGCAACTTCTGAGGTTTTCTTCTGAGTGTTTTTTTAATGGAATCCTTTGGTTTTATCTTCCAATAAAGAATCTCATGGTAATTTTTCATGATAATCTCAGTACCGTCAGTACTGATATCTGCAGCAACAATCACGGACAGATCGAGTGTATCAAGATACTTCAGTGTTACCGTTCGCATCGTATCCTGAGGAAATGAAAGTCTGTAGATGCGGACATTCATCTCTCTTTTTGTCACAATATAACAATCACGTGTCAACGGATCAACCATCAGTGCTTCTGCATCGCGGTTCCCGTCGGCATACCTGAAACGAATTGTCTCAACATTTGAGATTGTATCAATGATAGAATTTCTTGATGAATCGATAAGCGGTTCCCTGAAACGATAAATCTTTTTTTCGTCATACCGGGCTCTATTATCTCCTGTTTCTGCCATGTAAACATACGATACTCCGCTATCGGGTCCGGGACCTACTGCAATATCCTCCCAGTCTCGAGCCACAATACCCTTCAAATAAATAGTTCCGCACAGCCGGCCGTTTGTATTTAGTGCAAAAATGCGGCTTTTATCACCACTGTCATTATGAACCCACAATATGCCTGCATTCAATCTGCTTGCAGCAATCCCTGATACCTCAACAATACCGGGTACATCAACAATACCGCAATCAACCCGGTTTCCAAACTTTCCGTAGATATCAATTGACAGAATAAAAATGAGTATACTCAAACGTAGCAGCAGCATTCTTTAGTAGTATCTCCCTACAGCTTTGAGCATAGCACGGTTTGTGCGATTGCTGGCCGGGATATTCTTTCGTCCGCTCAGTAAATACGACATCGGCGCATCCCCTGCATTTATAAGTCCAACATTTCCACCAGTAAGTCGGGAACTGGTTTGACCATTTCTGAATTTTGTAACCTTATTGATATTGCGCCCATAATAATAGAGATGACAATCGCTGTTTTTCTCTTCACTTATTGTAAAATACCCGGAACCATTCCAATCCCAGGCCAATCCTTCACCCTGAGGTTCCTCTGTATAACTGATCGTGGATGGACTCCGTCTCATGGCCTCCTGAATCGTTTCATCTCCTATCCGTTTCCAGTAGTATACCTTTTTATAGGTCTTAATGATAATTTCACGCCCGTCCGCAGATATATCACCGGCAACGACCTCAGTCAGGTCAAGTGTGCCAACGCATTCCAGGGTATCAACCGATGTAAGCGGCTGTGGATATGCTGCTTTGTAAACAAGTTCCTTTTTCTCATTTTTTGTGATGACATAATAATCTTTTGTAAGCGGATCAATCATCAGCGCTTCTGCATTCCGTCTGCCATCAGGATAACAGAACTTAAGTACATCAACATATTCAACAGTATCAATAACCTCATCCTGCGTCGTTGTTACATCGGGTTCTTCACAGCGATACACATACTTGACATCATACTCCAAATCATTATCACCAATGTTACCGACATAGATATAACTTTTTTGGCTTTCGGGACCCGGTCCAACAGCAATATCCTCCCAGTCGCGGTCTTTTGCATTCTGAACGTAGTAGACACCAAGATGTTTTCCGTTTCCATTCATCGCAAAGAGCCGGTTTTTGTCTTTTGTATCATTATGCGTCCATATTACACCGGGATTTTTCTTGCTTGATGCAAGCCCGGATGCTTCCTTTATATCATTGTATTCGACTTTTCCTGAGTCAATCTGTGAACTGAACTGTGCGAATGAAACGGCTGCATAAGTTATTAAAAACAGTGATGACTGTGCAATTTTCCAAAAAACCACATCTACTCCTGACCAGAATGTATACACTCATATATTATACAGTAATACTGTAATATAAGTATATTTTATTGAAAAACACATGATTTTATGGAACATACCACAGATCAATAAGCGCTGCAGAAACAATAAAATATCCATCTGTCCGAAATTATGATTTTACTTAAATCAGTACAGGAACCATACACATGATCATCGCTCACGGACCAGCCGGGTACCTCTTAACAAAAGCTTTTACAACTACAGTACTTCGTAATTCAATAGGTACAATCAATAATACACTACGTTATAACCTCTTGATTTTAGCTGGAATTATCGGCGGAATCATGCCTGATTTCGATTTTGTGTATCACATTTTTATTGATTCCGACCG